>JBOHXF010000405.1:0-1678 GCA_050737455.1 Opitutaceae bacterium
GTTCCTTGGTCGAGGTTTTCCCGGCGCTGCCGGTGACGGCGATGACGGTCCCGGGGAAGCGCCGCCGGTGCTCGCGGGCGATCGCCTGGAAGGCCGCCAGCGGCTCGGCCACCACGAGCTGCGGCAGTCCCGCGCCCGGCGCCTGGCGGTCCACGATCGCCCCGGCGGCGCCGTTCGCCTCGGCCGCCGCAACGAAATCGCGGCCGTCCCTCCGGTCGGTCCGCAGCGCGACGAAAACCTCTCCCCGCCGGATCTTCCGCGAATCGATGCCAAACGCGCCGATCCGTCCGTTCGGCGGCACCGTCCAGGCTCCGCCGGCCCACCGGGCCAGATCCTCTGGCGCGAATTCCGGCATCGAAGCCGCGCTAGGCGCGCCCCTCCCGCAGCGCCTTCACGGCAATCAGCTCGCGCACGACCTGCCGGTCGTCGAACGGCGCCACCGTGTCGGCAAACTCCTGGTAACTCTCGTGCCCTTTGCCCGCCACAAGGACGCAGTCGTCGGGCCGGGCCATGTCCAGCGCGAGGCTCAGCGCCCGCCGCCGGTCGTCCACCCAGGCGATCCTGGCCGGATCGCTCACGCCGGCCCGCATGTCCTCGAAGATCCGGGCGAGCGGCTCGCTCCGGGGATTGTCCGCCGTGGCGAAGGCGAAGTCCGCGAACTGCTGGACCGCGCCCACCATCAGGGGGCGCTTGGTGCGGTCGCGGTTGCCGCCGCAGCCAAAGACGACCAGAAGCCGTCCGGCCGTGATCTGCCGAAGCATGCCGAGCGCGTTGCGCAGGGCATCGTCGGTGTGGGCGTAGTCGACCAGGACGTTGAAGGGCTGCCCCTCGTCGATCCGCTCCATGCGGCCCGGAACGCCCTTGAACGTCCGCAAGGAAGCGGCCGCCGCCTCCGGATTTCGGTCCAGCAACGAGGCCGTGGCGACCGCGGCCAAGAGGTTGCTGACATTGTACCGCCCCAGGAGGGGCGACACGATTGGCAGATCCGGCCCGCCCGGCCGGACCAGCCGAAACGCGGTCCCGCCCGGCCGGAGGCTCATATCCTCCGCCCGGAACTGGGCCGCGGCGCTCTCCCCGTAGGTCGCCAAACGCACCCCCGGAAACTCGGCGGCGATTTTCGCCGCCAGTCGTGCGCCGTACGGATCGTCGAGATTGACCACCGCCGCCGGAGGAACCGGCCCGACGCCACCGGTGAACAGTCGGGATTTGACCTCGAAGTAGGCTTCGAGGGTTCGGTGATAATCAAGGTGGTCGCGCGTCAGGTTCGTGAACACCGCCGCCGCGAACTGCATGCCCAGGACCCGGTCCTGATCGATGCCGTGCGAGCTCACCTCCATCACGGCATGGCGGCAGCCGGCGTCGCGCATCTGCGCCAGCATGCCGTAGAGTTCGAGCGACTCGGGCGTCGTGCGGTACGACGGCACGGTCCGGGCCCCCAGATCGTAATGGATGGTCCCGATCAGCCCGACCCGGCGTTCGCCGTTGAGGAAGTGCTTGAGCAGGTGGGTCACGGTGGTCTTGCCGTTGGTGCCCGTGACGCCCACCAGGGCGAGATCCCGGTCCGGTTCGCGGTAATACCGCCGCGCGACCCGGGCGAGCATCGCCCGGGGGTCCGTCACCTGGACGAAGGCGACCCGGGCGGGCGCGAGCCCGGGGAGCCGCGAGCCGACGACGGCGG
>JBOHXF010000406.1:0-5205 GCA_050737455.1 Opitutaceae bacterium
CGTGGACCGGGTCGAGAGCGCGTACCACCTCAGCTACCCGGACCTGTCCCTGGGCAACGTGATTCTCTTCGATGTGTGGCATCATCTGGAGTTTCCGGGCGCCGCGCTCGCCGAATTCCGCCGGGTCCTCCGGCCGACCGGCCGCCTCATCCTGTTCGAACCGGCCGCGGGCAGCGTGCTCGGCCGGCTCGTGTACGGGCTGTTCCACCCCGAGCCCGTGAATCCGCCGGGGCCGCTGGATTGGTCGGAATCCCCCGCTTTCCGTCCTCCCGAGCAGGCGTACTACAGCGCCCAGGGAAACTGCTGGCGGATCTTCGCAACGGGGAAATTGCCCGCGGAAATCGCCCGGACCGGGGCTTGGCGATTGGCCGAGGTCCGCCTCATGAGCGCGGTCTCCTACGCCCTGTCGGGCGGGTTCAGCCGTCCGCAGCTTTATCCCCGGCGGGCTTATCCGCTGATGCGCCGCGTCGACCGGTGGCTCGACTCCGTTCCGCGGTTCAGCGCGACGCGGATGCGGGTCGTCCTGGAACGGCGCTAGGGGCCGGCGTCCCGGCGGGAGGAACGCCGTGGAAGAGGTTCAGCCTGTGCCGCTCCAGGAAATCCAGGCGACCGGCGACGGAGCCGGGATACACCTGAAAATGGCTCATCCGGTCGGCCTCGGCCTCGCTGTGGGTCGCGAGGTAGGCGGTCCGCCACGCGCTGCGCCCGTCGTGATACCAGGCGATCGTCGCCCGCTCGCGCGCGCTTCGATGCACGGTTGCCGGCACGAGGCAGAGGGCGTAGAGCACGGCGAGCGCGCCCGCGCCGCGCCGGCGCACGGTCCCGAGATGCAGGAGCGGCGCGAGCGCGGCCGGTATGAGCAGCGTGACGTAGCGGGAGGCGGCCGGGGCCTGGTCCAGGCCGAGCTGGAGGCGGCCGGCCGCGGTCAGGGCGCAGTAGAGAAGGGCGTACGCCGACAGGAAAAAGACCGCTGCGTGGCCGGGCGCTCGGGCGAGACCCGCCCGGCGGATCTTCAGGGCATGCCAGACGACGAGAAAGGCGAGGAGGGCGAGCACCGCGGTACCGAAGACGATCGAGGGGAGCACCCGCGGCGGCAACCCGTAGAAATTCGCGATCATGAGGCTTGCGAATTCCAGGTATCGGTGAGGTTCGCCCCGGTAATACTGCATCGGCGGATACGACATGCGATCGATCCGAAAATAACGGAAAAACAGCACCCAGGAGCCCAGCATCGCGGCAAAGGCGGCCAGGCAGCAGGCGGCGCGTGGCCGTTCGGCCGCGCGCCAAGCCTGGACGGCCTCGGCGCCCGCAAGTGCCGGGGCGACCAGGGCGGCAACCCAGCCGAAGCCGGTGAAGACGAGCAGGAACGTGAGGAAGGCATGCGCGGCCAGGCGCGCCCTATAGTCATGGAGGAGCCAGGCGGCGAGATAGAGGACGATCAGGAGGACCGGCATCGCGCCGTGGGATAGATCCGATGCCGCCACGAAATCCCCGATTTCATGCGCATTGAAGAACAGAAGCGGAACCGCGATCAGGGCGAGGACCGGGCGCACACCGCAGCGGCGGCAGACCAGGAGCGCGATCAGCGCCGCGGCCGCGAGCGTGTAATGGATGCCGAAGGCCTCCCACCTCGAATTCCATCCGCTGAGGCCGGCGAGCGCCCGCGTGAGCAGGAAGCCGACGCCCTGGAGCTGGGGGCCGAACTGGAACGTGAAGAGGTCCCACCAGTATTTGCGGTGGAAGAACGGCTGGTACATGTCCCAGTGATCCCAGTACATCATATTCACGGCATAGCGGTGGATGAACCGGTTCTGCCGCCAGGCCAGCCCGGCGAAGGTGCCGAGCACGGCCATCCAAGCCCAGCGGCGCCCGGCGCTTTTGGGAACGGCTTGGCCTCGGGAATCCATGGGCGCGGAGGAGGGCTACGATGCGGGAGGGGCAGAACCGGTCAAGACGGAGTGATGGTAGGTCCGCCATAGCGGACAACGCTCGACGTGGCGTCAGCTTTATCGGACGATAAAATATTCCGGATCAAGGCCTCGACGCTACTCCACCGCCTTCGAGCATCCCATGATGGCGTAAGCCCGGTAACTCTTGTGATCGACTCCAACCGGCTCCTCGAAGAAAAGGTCTCGTTAATGAAGCTTTACTTCATGGGCATCTGCGGGACCGGCATGGGCAATGCCGCCCTTTTGTTGCGCGCGAAGGGCCATGAGGTGGTGGGGGCCGATTCCGGCGTCTATCCGCCCATGAGCACGGTGCTCCACGAGGCGGGCATCGAAATTCTCGAGGGATACGATCCGGCGCGGCTGGAACGGCTGCGCCCGGACGCGGTGGTGATCGGCAACGCCATGTCCCGCGGTCATCCCGAAGTCGAGTGGCTCTGGGACACGCGCACCTTTCCGGTCCTCTCGCTGCCCGAGGCGCTGAGCCGGTTCATCCTCGGCGAGCGCAGGAACCTCGTCGTGTGCGGCACGCATGGCAAGACGACCACGACGGCCTTGGCCGCCTTTCTCCTGCGGGAGAACGGGCGCAATCCGGGATTCCTGATCGGCGGAGTACCGCAGGATCCGCCGGTCGGGCAATTCCTCGGAGGGGCCGGGGAACCTTTCGTGATCGAAGGCGATGAATACGACAGCGCGTTCTTCGACAAGCGGAGCAAATTCATCCACTATGCGCCGCATATCGCCGTCCTCAACAATCTGGAGTTCGACCATGCGGACATCTTCCGCGACCTGGCCGACGTGCAGCGCGCGTTCGCTCATCTCGCACGGATCGTTCCGCGGCGCGGATGGCTCGTCCTGAACGGCGACGACGGGAACCTGGCGGCGCTTGGGCCGACGCCGTGGACGAGAGTCGCGCGGGTGGGGGAGGGGCCGGACAACGACGGCCGGATCGAAGGGTTTTCCGAGTCGGCTTCGGGCGCGGAGTTCGACCTAAGCTGGAAGGGCCGGCCTTGGGGCCGAATCCGGTGGCCGCTGCCGGGCCTGTTCAACGCGCGCAATGCGGCGATGGCGGCCGTCGCCGCCGGCTTGGCGCTGACGGCCGAAGGCGGACGCGGCGGCGCCTCGTATCCGGCCGAAGCCGACCCCCGCGCTCTTCGGCTGGACGCGCTCGACCGCTTCCGCGGCGTGCGACGGCGGCAGGAAATCAAGGCGGCCGTGGGAGGACTCACGATCATGGAAGACTTCGGGCATCATCCCACGGCGCTCTCGGAAACGCTGCGCTCGCTCCGCAGCCGTTTTCCCGGAGCGCGCCTGACGGCCGTTTTCGAGCCGCGCAGCAACACGGCTCGCGGCCGCGCGCTCCAGACCGATTTTCTGACGGCGCTGACCCGCGCCGACGAGGTGTATTTAGGGCCGGTGAATCGAGCCGAAAAGTTGTGCGCCGAGGAGCGCTTCGACGCCCCGGATGTCGCGGCGCGGCTGAAGGCGGCCGGGATCGACGCCGAGGCGTTTCCAGGCAACGCGGGACTGCTCGATCGCCTTGCCGCCCGGACGCTTCCGCCGGCCGGCGTCCGCCGGGTCGTTGTTTTTTTCAGCAACGGAAGCTTCGACGGAATCGTGGCCCGTTACACCGATGCCGCGCTCATTTCGCGACCTTGAAGGTGATGTAGTCCTCACCGACGGATCCCTGCGAATCGCGGGCCGAGACTTCGATCCAGTAAAACTTCGCCTTTGACCGTGGCAGGGTGAAAAAGATCTGCGAACCGGCGCCGGTGGCGGCGCGATGGTTCGCCCCCCAATTGATCGACCAGTGAAACGCGCTGCTTGGCAGGCAGCAGCCGTTCGCATCCTGCGCCACGGCGGCCAGCCGCACGGTCTCTCCGACCGAGTAGCGCAAGGCCGAATAGACGTCGATGTCCGGGTCCTTGAAAAAATCGGAGCCGCGCACCGGGCTCACGATATGGACTTCGGGCGGAGCACCGGCGGGCGCGCTTGAGGGGATCCGGATGCTGTAGCCGTAACGAAGCGGCGTGTGCGCCGGATACCATCGCCGGGCCGGCGGAAGATCGGCTTCCCCGGCGAAGCCGAAGACCTGCTTCCAAGACCTTTGCCAAGGGCGTTCGTAGAGAAGCCAGGGGTGAGCCCTCCATTCGGGCGGGACCTCTTCCGTGCGGAGGAGAATGCATGCGCCGCCCCGGAACCAGATTTGCGCGGTTGCCGGATAACCGACGCCCGGAGGGAAAGCCTCTCCGTCGCTGCCTGCGACCTCCAGGTCCCGCGCTCGGCCGTCGGCTCCCACGAGGCGAATCGGCCATTGCACGGCGTGCGGCGCAAAATTGTCCTCCAACTCGAGATCGTCGGGCTTCGTGCCGTGGCCGCACACCCACGTCACCTCCCCATGAAAGCCGATTTGGCGGGGTTCGAACAGAAAGCGGTGCCGGTATTCTATCACGGTCTCGCCGGTCCTGCCGTAGTTGCCCCATCCGCACGCGTGTCCATTCACCTCGACGACGATCCGGGTCGGGCTCGACGCAAGCACCCTGGCCATATCGACCCGCCCGTTGCCCTTGAGCTGGAGGCGCTCGATTTCGCCGGGCTCGGCGGCGCCCGAAGGAGCAGGTTTTCCGCCGCCCACATAGACGTTGAAGAGGCCGGTCCACCAGCCCCGGCCATAGGTGAGATTTGGCCCCGAGGCGGGAACCTGGAAATCCGTGGCGACCCCGCCCTGCTTCAAGTCGAGCTTCAGCCGCCAGCCCGCCCCCGCGGAACTCCCGACGATGATCGCGCCCGGCGTCCGCCGGATGCTCATTTGGCCGGAGGCGATCGACGCGGCCGAAACCAAGCCGACGGCTAGAGCGAAGATGGTTTTCAAGGGGGCAAAGAGTTTGGAATATGCCGGGGGCGTCCCCACGCCTATTTCGGAAGCGGACTCTGAACGACCGCGAAACCGTGATGCGCGGCCTTCAAAACGTGACCGTCGGCGCACGCAGGATGAGGCGGGATCGTTTGGACGATTGTCGGGTTATTTTTGACGATTATTCGGCGCGATCACATTCGGAATGCCCTATATCAAAATTATCACATTTGCGGGCGTGCGCCGGACGCAGCCTCCTCGGCGAGCAGCGGCATTCCCCCCCCCCAAGCGGCCTTGGCCGCTTTCCCCGTAAAGTTCGCTGGAGTCGCCTACCCATTGCGATTGTATGATATTTGCAATGTATTAGCCGGCCCGGTTTTTTTTTAAAATTGTTTTGATATGAAG
>JBOHXF010000407.1:0-2347 GCA_050737455.1 Opitutaceae bacterium
CAGGCCGCTGAAATACTCTCCGAACCACCGTGCGAATTCGTAAGCTATTGATGAATGCGAAAGCCGGCGGCGATTCCCAACGAGTTCCGAAAGCGGCAGTCGAACGTCACCCTATTTCAGCGACCTGTTAGAGGATGGGCCGCTTATTATTAAAGGAGCGATTTGGAGAATGCGGGCAAATCGCCCTTACTCCAAAAACATTTCGTCGACCTGCATTGCCGTGGTGTCCGCCAGGATATTGATGTAGACGGACAGACCGGCCATCGCAACCAATTCGAGGATTTCCGGTTCCTTGAGGCCATAGCCTCGCAGCATCGCGAAGTCTTCCGCAGCCAGGCTTTGGGGGTCGCGCGCCGCCTTCAGTGCGAATTTCAGGATCGCCCGCAACCCGGGGTCGTCGACGAGGTCGATGTCGCGCACCATGCTGTCAAGCAGGGCGGGATTCACGCCCAGCATCCGGCAACAGGCGCGATGGGCGGCCACACAGTAGCGGCAACCGCGCTCTTTCGAGATTGCGACCAGAATCATCTCCTTCTTCCAGCGCGGAATGGCGCCGGTGACCAGAATGTCGCGGACCAATGTCCATGTTGCCTGGGCCACGGACGGCGAATGGCCCAGCGTAGTGATGAAATTTGGCGGATGCGGGATGGTCAGCCGCCGCTGGAACGATTCATAGATGGCTTTCGTTTCCGGTGGGGCCTCTTCGACGCTCAACGGTGATATGTTCGGCATGGAGCGCTGTTCGTAAATCCGATCCGCAACCCCCGCGAACCTGAGCGATTTTCGGTAACCTGGCAAGTCGGGCAGCCCGAAGGGGCGGCCTTTTGAGGTCGCCATGATCGAACGAGATCCTGGGCGGACCCTCTGCAAGCGATCCGCGCTGATTGACTGGAGGAACTCCGCGGCCAAACGCCCGTTTCCCGGTTCAAGCTCGCGTTGCGAAAATACTGCTCGAATTCCGGCAAATCGGTTTCGTGCATACCGGCCTCGGCTCCCGGTTAGCGATGGAACTGTTCGGAGACGATTTTGCCGTCCTTCACGTCATAGACGCACAGCTCGGTCAAATCCATCCGGCCCTTGCCCTTCATGGTCACCTCCAAGCGCATCGCGCACGCGAAGGAGTTCCCCGCGACCACCGGGTCGGATACCGAGATGTGGTGCAGATTCTCGATCGTCGCGGCCCATTTTCGGCCCTTTTCGCCGATCGCCGGCAGGCCGCGGGTTTCTTTCGGGGACCCTGGAGTTTCCTCCGGCTCGATGCTCGTGGCATCGTCGGCGTACAATTCCTTTAGGGCCTGCTCCCATTTGTGCTCGCGGCAAAGGGCGACCAGGCGTTCGGCGATCTGACGGGTGGGATCGTTGGCACTCATCTGTCAAACGGGATCAAGGTCCGATCGGGGGTCAAGCGGCGGCGCAGCTTTTCCAGGGTCCGCTCAGGGGAGGGAATCCCCGTCCCCCAGCCGGTCCAGGATCTTGCGGGCTGGCTCGAAGCCGGGATCGATCCGCAACGCGGCTTCGAAGTGCCGGCGCGCCTCCGGCTCCTGGTGGAGCTGGAGCAGGGCATTTCCGAGGTCGAACTGGGCGCTCGCGTAGTCCGGTTTGAGTCGCAGCGCGGCCCGGCACTGGGCGACCGCCTCGGTCAGCCGGCCCGCCATGGCGAGAGCCGCGCCGTAGTTGCAGCGAGCCTCCGCGGAGCCCGGTTCGATCTGCACCGCCTTTTGCAAGCAGCCCAGGCCCTCGCTCACGCGGCCCTCCTGGGCCAGCGCGATCCCCAGGTTGAGCTGCGCTTTGGCGTTCCCCGGGTCCAGGTGGACGGTCTCGGCGTATTGTGCGGCGGCTTCCTCCGTCCGTCCGATCCGGGCCAGCGCGAGGCCGAGGCTGAAATGGCCCTCCGAGGAAGCGGGTTCGAGCCGCACCCCCTGCTGCAGGCAGGCGATTGCGTCAACGAGCCGGCCCTCCCCGGCTAACGCGATGCCGAGATCGAACTCGGCGGCGGCATTCGTCGGGTCCAGGCGCGCCGCCTCGGCGTATTGGGCGGTGGCCTCGTCGGTCCGGCCGATCCGGGCCAGCGCGAGCCCCAGATCGAAATGCGCGGTCCCTAGATTCGGCTGGACCCGCAGGACTCGGCGAAAACACGCGATCGCCTCCGGCGCCCGGTTCAGTTTGACCAACGCGGAGCCCAGGTCGCATTCGGCCGCGACGAAGCCCGGCTTGATGCGCAGCGCGGCCCGGTACTGGTTCACCGCCTCGGGCAGCCGGCCCGCCTCGGCGAGGGCCACTCCCCATTCGTAGTGCGCCTCCGGCATCGTCGGGATGAGGCGCACAGTGGTGGCGAACTGGCCCAGCG
>JBOHXF010000408.1:0-3305 GCA_050737455.1 Opitutaceae bacterium
CTGTTTCGTCGCGGAGTCGCCCCGGTGGCTCCACAGGAAAGGCAAGCGCGACGCGGCCTTGCGAGCGCTCCTGCGCTCACGCTCCCCGGAGCAGGCCGAGCGAGAACGGAGCGAAATGGACGAAATCGCCGCCGAAGCCGCCCGGCGTTCATCAGTCCCCGGGGCCGGCCGCGAATCCCTGCTCCGTAGAAAATACGTCGTTCCGTTCGTGCTCGCCTGCATCATCCTCGCGTGCACCCAAACGACCGGGATCAATTCGATCATCGGGTACAGCACCACCATCCTGCTTCAGGCCGGCCTGTCGGACGTTCAATCCCATTGGGGCTATGTCGTGCTCACCCTGGTCAACTTCCTCCTGACCATTGTCGGATTCACTCTGGTTGACCGCAAGGGCCGGAAATTTCTCCTATCGGTCGGCACCGCCGGAATCGTCGTCTCCCTCCTTCTGGTCGGCCTCCTGTTTCGGCGGACCGAGCGCCGTCGCGTCGACTGCCGGGCTGCGGTCCAAGCGTCCGTCCGCGGTGACCAGACCGCCGTCATCTCGTACCGCGGCGCCTCCGCTGCCCGACTGCTGGCAACGGCCGGCGCGCGCGGCCGCGCTCTCGCCCACGGGCCATCGACGCTCGTCGTCATCTACTCGTACGGCGGCTTCAGGTCGGCGACGAAGGCCCTCCGCTCCGATGACCTTGCCGCGAAGCCGATCGTCCTGAACCGGGCCGGCTGCCTGCCGGCCAATTCCGTCGTCGCTTTCTTTTCGGATCCGTTCGCCAGCCTCCGGCGGGCCCGCGCGGCTCCGCTCAAAATCGAGGAGGCGCTTGTGACACCGATCGGCACCCAGCGGAACGGCTGGCTGACCGCGATTCTCATCTATGCCTTCATGGCCTTCTTCGCGCTCGGCCCCGGTGTCTGCGTGTGGCTGGCGCTCTCGGAGCTCATGCCGACCCGCATCCGTTCAAACGGGATGAGCATCGCGCTCCTCATCAACCAGGGCATTTCGACGGCGATCGCCGCAACGTTTCTGCCGACGGTGGGCCGTTACGGCTATGCGGCGATGTTCTTCGCCTTCGCCGGCTGCACGCTGATCTATTTCCTGGTGGCGACCTTCCTTCTGCCCGAGACAAAGGGCCGCACCCTGGAGGAGATCGAGCGCCTGTTCGACACCCCGAAGCCGCAGGCCCCGCTCACCCCGCGCTGAGCGTATCGGAGGCGACCGCGCCGCCCTTCAGGCGGATGACGCGCCCGCAGCGGGCCGCGAGATTTAGATCGTGGGTCACGAGCACGAGCGTCGTCTTCTCTTCCCTATTCAGCGCAAGGATCAGCTCGATCATCGCGCGTCCCGTTTCGTTGTCCAGGTTCCCGGTGGGCTCGTCGCAAAAGAGGATCTGGGGGCGGTTGACGAAGGCCCGCGCGAGCGCGATCCGCTGCTGCTCCCCACCTGAGAGCTGGACGGGATAGTGGCCACTTCGATCCGCGAGCCCGACCCGGGCGAGGAGTTCGCGCGCTCGGGGTCCGCCGTCCCGCCCGCCCGCCAGTTCGACCGGGACCTGCACGTTTTCGAGGGCCGTCAGGGTCGGGATAAGTTGAAAATTCTGGAAGACGAAGCCCACGTGCCGGTTGCGCACCCGCGCGCGGGCATCCTCGTCCAGCCGATCGATGGGCTCCCCGGCGAGCGTGACCGATCCCCGTGCGGCTCTGTCGAGGCCCGCGCACAGCCCCAGCAAAGTCGTCTTCCCGCTGCCGCTGGGCCCCACGACCGCCAGGGTGGCCCCCGCTTCCAATTCGAAGCTGATGTCCCTCAGCACCGTAAGCCGCCCCGCGGCTGTCGCGTAGGTCTGGGTGAGCCCTTCGACCCGCAGAATGCACCCGGCGCTCATGCTCCCCAGCCGAACGGGTCACCGCCTCCCGGTCAATGCCGGCTCCGGATCGATTTTCCCGCTCAGTTTGCGCATCCCCGGGCCCGAAACGGTGATAAGCTACCTGGACCAACCATGTTTCCCCCCAGCCTGAAGGAGATGTTCGCCGTCGCCGCCAAGCTGCCCGCCGCCCCGCAGGTGCTGGCGGAACTGGCGGAGCTGCTGGAGGACATCAACGCCGACACCGCGGAGATCGCCGCGCTGCTCAAGCGGGACGGCCCGCTTGCCGCCGCCATCCTTCGCATCAGCAACAGCGCCTATTACGGCAACGGTGGGGTGGGCTCGGTCGAGGCGGCGGTGACCCGCGTCGGCTTCAGCGAGGTGCACCGGCTTACCGGTTTCGCGGCGACCGGCATGCTCGCGGAGCGGGGCCTGCGCTATTACGCCGTTGAGGCCGAGCAACTGCGCGAACACATGATCTGCGCCGCGCTGGCCGCGGAAGCGCTCGCGACCGCCGCCGGACTCAACCCCCGCCATGCGTACACTTCCGGCCTGCTGCGGCCCATCGGCATGATGGTGCTCGACCGCATGGCCCGCGCCGGCAATCTGCCGGAATCGGAGTATTACCGTCCGGAAGACGCCGAGGGGTATGCGCAGTGGGAGACGCGCGTCGTCCAGATCCGCAGTTCGGCGGTTGCGGGCGTGGTCTTGAGCGAGTGGCGCTTCGCTCCCGACGTCGTGGAGGCAGTACGGGGTCATGCGCTGACGGCCGGGGCCACCCCGCCCACACCCGGTGCGGCGCTCCTGCACTTGGCCCTCGGCATCGTGGAAACCTGCGATCATGGGCTGCCGGGAGAGGCCGGCCGCTGGACTCCGAGTCCGGAAAAGCTCGAATTGGCCGGGATCGACGAGGCCATCCTGCCGGACTGCGCCGAGGAAGTGAGGGGCCTGCTCGATCGGATGCTGGCCGCGCTCGTGTAGCTCAGAGCGCGTCCCGGTACAGACGCTCGTAGCTCGCGACGGAGCGTTTCCAACTGAAGTCGCGGATCATCCCTCGCCTCTGAACCGCCGCGTAGCGGGCCGGATCGCCGAATAGCTCGAGCGAGCGCCGCAGGGCTTCCTTCAAGCCCGCCACGCTCGGCTCGCAAAGGATGCCGGTCGCGGCCCCGGGATGCTCGTCGAGATCGAGGACGGTGTCGACCAGCCCGCCGACCCGGCTGGCCACGGGAACCGTCCCGTACGCCTGCGAATACATCTGATTGAGGCCGCAGGGCTCGAAGCGCGACGGCATCAGGAAGAAATCCGACCCGGCCTCGATCAGATGGCTCAAGCGCTCGTCGACCTTATTCTGATAATAGATGCGGCCCGGCGCACGCGCGGCCAAGCCGCGAAAGGCCTCCTCCAGGCCGCGATCGCCGGACGCGAGCAGCACGAGCCGGCAGTCTTGCGTCA
>JBOHXF010000409.1:0-3105 GCA_050737455.1 Opitutaceae bacterium
GTTCCGGGCCGCCGGCTTCCGGCTCCTCGGGCTCCGGCCCTGCGGCGGGCCTGAGCCCAACCCTCCCGGCGAAGGGCGCCCTGGCGGGCACGCTGCTCTTCGCGTTTTTGGGCGGTCTCATCCTCAATCTGATGCCGTGCGTCTTTCCCGTGCTGGGCATCAAGATCCTCGGATTCGTGAAGCAGGCCGGCAACGATCGCGCCGGGGTGGCGAAGCACGGGCTCGTGTTCGCTCTCGGCGTGCTCCTGTCGTTCTGGGCCCTTGCGGGCGCGCTCATCGGCCTGCGGGCAGGCGGCCAGGAACTGGGCTGGGGCTTCCAGCTCCAGTCGCCCGTCTTCGTCTTCGGCATGGCCGCGTTCCTGCTCATTTTCGCCCTGAATCTGAGCGGGGTGTTCGAGTTCGGCCTGTCGGCGACCAGCTTCGGCGGAGGGCTCGCCGTCAAGGAAGGGTACACGGGCTCGTTCTTCACGGGGCTCCTGGCGACGCTGGTCTCCACGCCCTGCGCCGCCCCTTTCCTCGCGCCGGCGCTCGGCGTCGCCCTGACCCTTTCCGCCGCCGAGTCGCTGCTCGTTTTCACCCTGATCGCCGTGGGCCTCGCCACCCCTTACCTGCTCCTTTCCCTCTTTCCCGCGGCGGTCAAGGTGCTGCCCAGGCCGGGCGCATGGATGGAGACCTTCAAGCAGCTCATGGCCTTTCCGCTTTACGCGACGGTCGGCTGGCTGCTCTGGGTCCTCGCCGCCGAAGTTTCCGGGGACGGGCTGTTCAAGCTCATCCTGGGCCTGGTCGTCGTCGCCCTGGGCTGCTGGGTCTATGGCCGGATGGCCGCGCCCGGCGCATCGGCGGTCCGGCGCCGCGTCGGCCTGGTGCTGGCGTCGGCCTTCATCGCGCTGGGGGCATGGAGCGGCTGGCCCGTGAGCGCACCGGCCGGAGGCGGGCCCGCGCCCGCGGGCGGCGCGATCGCCTGGCGGCGCTGGAGCCCCGAAGCGGTGAGCCGGCTCGTGGGCCAGGGGAAGATCGTCGATGTCGATTTCACGGCCCGCTGGTGCATGACCTGCCAGGTCAACAAGAAGCTCGTGTTCTCCTCGCGCCGGGTGCGCGAGACGTTCCGGCACGACGGGATCGTCGCCCTCGAGGCCGACTGGACCCGGAAGGACCCCGAGATCACCCAGGCGCTGGCGGGTTTCGGCCGCGCCGCCGTGCCGTTCAACCTGATTTACGTTCCCGGCCGGCCGGCCCCGATCATCCTGCCCGAGGTCCTTTCGCCGGGCGCGGTCCTGGGCGCGCTGCAAAAGGCCGGCGTCAAGACCTGAGCCGGACGGTCAGCGCAGCGCCCAGATCAGTCTCGCGCGGCTGTCGATGCCGAGCTTCGCGAAAATCGATTGGATCTGGTTCTTGACGGTGCCGAGGCTCTTGTGCAGGCGGTCGGCGATTTCGCCGTTGCCGAGACCCTCGCGCACCAGCGCGGCCACCTCCCGCTCGCGCTGGGTTAGCCGGGCCAGCACCGCGAACTGCCGATCCTGGAGCGGCGAGGCCCGCGAGCTAAGGAGCTTCCGGTTGAGCAGTTGGGCGAACAGATACGGGCGGGCGAGCAGCGGCGCCTCCAGGCTGACCAGGCTGAGGTCGGCCTGCAGTTGGGGCTCCTCGGGGTGGATGAGCGTCGTCCGAAGCGGCGCGGCGAGCTCGCTTCCTCCCAGCGCCTCGACGTAGTGCCGCTCGATGAGCATCTGATAGGCTTCCAGAAACGCGGTCGGGACCGAAAAGACGGCGCGGCTGTTCATGCGCCGGGCCGTCTCGACGCCCAGGTTCCACATGGCGCATGCGTCGTACGATTCCTGGTTCGCGAAAATCACCTCGTAGCGGGAGTTCACGAGCAGGATGCCTTGCGGCAGGAGGTTGATGAACTGCTGGAGGCTGCTGCGGCAGATCTTCTCCTCCTCGAGCTTCTCCAGGCGCCGCAGGTTGCGGTCGAAGATCGGGTGCAGATCGAGCAGCAGGGCGATCTCCGGCGCCGAGAAGGCCGGCTGCCCGAACGCGCGGCGCACGCAAAGGATGCTCTTGCGTTCGTCCTTCTCCCACAAGGTCAGCCCGAGGAGCTTGTCGAAGCCTTCCGGCATGAGGACCTGCCGGTAGAATTCGGACCGCCGCAGCCGTTTGCGATCCGGCGGAAGGATGTCGGCGAGATTATAGAGCTTGATCCCCGGATGATCGTTCAGGAATCCGTGGGTCGGCGTGACTTCGCTGCGCGCCTTCCACCAGTCGGGCGAATGGCGGGCCGGCACGGAATGCAGCGTCAGGGCTCCCGGCATGCGCTCCTTCGCGTCGAGGAACAGCGTGGCCGAGTGATGGTTGGGGAACGCCGTCCGCACGAACGCCTGAAGCGAGCGCCACAGATCGGAAACGCTCGAGGCCGTGTCCATCCCGGCCAGCGGGTTGCGGAGCATCGGATGATCGATCCCCGGGAAACGATCGGATAGGGCGGCGATGCTGACGGCTGGAGGCGGCAAAGGGACGGGAGGCGGCCCGGCGGGACGTCGGGGCCACGCCCCAGCATGCCCCCTGGGTGCCCCGGCACAATCGGTTTCTTCGATCGAGGAGGGAGGCGCCCAAGGTGGATGTCGCCCGCGGGATGCCCCCCGGCGACCCGCCGATGCCTGACGCCGTTCGTGCGGAAGGAGATCGGGGGATGAAATCAGCCGCGGGGCGGCGCGCGCCTCGCGGGAGGACGCCCTCAGGCCCCCACGGGCGCGGGGGCCTGAGAAGAGCGACCGACCTTCACTCCGGCTTCGGCGAGCGCATGCTCAAGGCGATGATCGGTCGGGCCGTCGTAACCGACGATTACGGCCACGACCTTCCCATCGGTCCCGATGACGAATTGGGTCGGGATCCCGTCGACCCCGTAAAGCCGGTAGGATGCCCGGTCCGGCCCGCGCCCGGCCGGGTCGAAGGCGACCGGGAAGGTATACCGGTTCCGATTGCGCGCGACCCACTGCTCGAAGGGACCGTGCGCGTCGGCCGTGCAGGAGGCGTAAACGTCGACGCCCTGGCTCTTGTACCTCTCGTACGTCTTCTGCAGATGAGGCATGGAAGCCTCGCAGGGGCCGCACC
>JBOHXF010000410.1:0-1776 GCA_050737455.1 Opitutaceae bacterium
CCTCCGGCTTGCGCCAGGGGAGGTTATTCGGATCGGTAGGAAGGTATTCGGGGATGCCGTCGACCTGGCTTGCGTGAAAGACGACGTAGGCCCGGAGTACCGGAATCACCTTTCTGTTTCCCGTCTCGCTCGCGGGATCTTCTTCCTCGGAGGTCCGCCGGGCGCGTTCGATCCGCCGATAGAAATAAATCCGCGTCCCCACCTCACCGCGCCGGACCTGCCAGCCCCGGGTCTCTGCTTGGCGGTAGCTGCACCAGCGCGGGTCATCGCCGGACTGGTCCATCTGCATGAGCTCGAGCAACAGCCGGTTGATGCCGCGATAGGCATGCTTCGTCACCGCGTTGAACGGTCCACCGCACTTGCTGGCGTCCCAGCTCTTGCGCCACGGAACGATGCCGGCTTCGAGCGCGGCGATGATCTTGTCGGTGACTTCCTGGTAGTGGTCCCGGCGGACCTCTGGGGCTGGGATCCGGCTTTCCTCTTTGCGCATGGGGAATCTCCTTTCCCCTCCCCCGCCCCGCGTCCGGAACGGCGGGGCAAGGGCGCGCGGGCCGAAGCGGTCCGCGCGGGACCGCAGTCACGCGCAGGCCCCGTCAGGGGCCGAGCATGGCGAGGACCCACCCTTTGCCGCACCGGGCCGGCATGCGGTACGCGCTTCTCGTTTCTGTCTTCATTTTGTTTGTAATCTTCTTGCAGGTCACTACATGGCGCGGCGGCTTGGAGGGCGCGGCGGGTTGTTTTCTGGCGATCGTGGATTCCGGTGAGATGGTCCTCAATGAGCGCCGCGCCTCGGCTCTCTCTTTCGTGCCGCGGCTTCACTCCCTTTGGGCGGCTGACGCTTGTCTTGCAACCGCTCTGAGATAATCGTTCCAGTCGTTGAATCGCTTCGGCGGTCGCGCTTTCTCGACACGAACGCCGCGCTTGCGGGCAAGCGCTTCAATCCTGTCGGCCAGGCGATCCCCTGCTGCGTCGTTGTCGGTCGCGATCATGACTTTGCCGCCGAGGCCGGTGAGTTCCGTGAAGATCCGTTCCAGCGCCGCGTCTGTGCCGGCTCCGAACCCGCCGCTCGTCGCGACATAGAGCGTCTGCGGGGCAAGCCCGGAAACGGCGGCGATCTCGATCGCGGCGAGGCTCAGGGCGTCGATCGGCGCCTCGAGCACGGCAACCCGCGTCGGCTCCTCTGCAGAGTTCGGCCGGAAGCGGAACAATGACTTTGTGCCGCCACGGAGAAACCCGCAGTACGACGGACCGCGCGCCTCGATGCCCGTGAGCCGGCCGGCGTGGTCCCGGTGCGCAAACCAGGGCGTGCCGTAGCCACCTTGACGAACGACATCCTGCCCGGCGGCCGATGCGAGAATGGGCGCCGGGATACAGCGCTCATCGACGAGGTACTTCCAGGCCGGACCCGCCGGCGACAGCCGATCGGCAACAGCCCAGCGCGCTGAGGCAGAACGGAGTGGACTTGCCCGCCGCCTGCGAGAAGCGGCGGCAAGCAAGGGTGGCGCGATGCCGGCCAGGGCTCGCAGGACGCACCGTGCCTGGCCGAAGTTGAGGTCCGGCCGCAGATACTGAACGAGCGCAAAGCAGTCGCCGCGCTCCTCGCCGAGCGGATTCCACCAGCCGCGCTGATCGTGATTGACGATCAGGATCTCGGCTTTCCCGCGCCGGTACTTCAGCGCGCGGCGCGTGCTCTCTCTGGCATCGAGTTGCCAGCCGCCGATCCGCTCGAGGATCGTTGCGCAGGACACGCTTTCTTTGAGGTGGTCGATTTCGGAA
>JBOHXF010000411.1:0-25701 GCA_050737455.1 Opitutaceae bacterium
ACCCCGGCCCCTCCGGCTCCTGAACGGGACGAATCCGCTGCCACGCCGGCTCTTGTAACCGATGGTCAATCGAGTTTCGCTGCAGATCTGACCCCGCCAGCCCAATTTCAACCGGTTCTTTCACGCCCATGTCCTTCATCCATGACGACTTCCTTCTGAATACGGCGCCGGCTCGCGAGCTGTATCACCGCTACGCCGAGCACGAGCCCATTTTCGACTACCATTGTCATCTGCCGCCGCAGCAGATCGCGGAGAACCACCGGTTCGCCGATCTGGCTGAAGTCTGGCTCGCAGGCGATCATTACAAATGGCGCGCGATGCGCGCCAACGGGGTGCCGGAGCGCTTCTGCACAGGCGACGCGAGCCCCCGCGAGAAGTTTCAGGCATGGGCGGAAACCGTGCCGCATACGCTGCGCAATCCACTGTACCACTGGACCCATCTCGAATTGAAGCGGTATTTCGGGATCGACATCCTGCTGGACGGACGCAGCGCGGAGACCGTCTGGAAGCAGGCGAACGCGCGGCTGGGGAACCTCCGCGTCCACGAGCTCCTCACGATGTCCAAGGTTGCCGTCGTCTGCACGACGGACGACCCGGCCGACAGCCTGGACTTCCACGAGAAGATCCGCGCGAGCGGGCTCAAGACGCGGGTCTATCCCGCGTTCCGCCCCGACAATGCGCTCGCCGTGGGCCAGCCGAGGGCGTTCAACGCCTGGGTCGAAAGGCTGGGCGGGGCCGCGGGCACCATGATCCGCTCCTTCGACGATTTTCTGTCCGCCCTCAAGCGGCGCCACGACGACTTTCACGTGGCCGGCGCCCGGCTTTCCGACCATGGGATGGACGTGGCGCTCGGGGAGCCGTGCGCGTCCGATCAGGCAAAAGCCGTTTTCGACGCGGTCCGTTCCGGGAAAACGCCCTCGCCGGAGGAGCAGGCCCGGTACGGCTCGTTTCTCCTGCTCGAATTCGGAAGATGGGACGCGGCCCGCGGCTGGACGAAGCAGCTTCATCTGGGTGCCCTCCGAAACGCGAACACGCGACTCCTTTCGACCCTGGGGCCTAATACCGGCCTCGATTCGATCGGGGACTTCCCCCAGGCCGCCTCGCTCCAACGGTACCTGGACGCCCTCGATGCGACCAACCAGCTTCCGCGGACCATCCTCTACAACGTCAATCCCGCCGACAATTACGTCTTTGGCACGATGGCCGGTAATTTCCAGGACGGCTCCGTTCCGGGCAAGCTTCAGTTCGGCAGCGGCTGGTGGTTCCTCGACCAGAAGGAGGGGATGGAATGGCAGATGAATGCCCTTTCGAATCTGGGCCTGCTGAGCCGGTTCGTCGGCATGATCACCGACTCGCGGAGCTTCCTCAGCTATCCGCGGCACGAGTATTTCCGCAGGGTGCTGTGCAATCTGGTCGGGGGAGACATCGCCCGGGGCGAAATTCCCAACGACCTTGAGCTGGCGGGGCCGATGATCCGGAATATCTGCTTCGGCAACGCCCGCGATTACTTCCGCCTGGAGCTTGCCCCGGAAGCCGCCGGGAAATAGGCTCCCGGCCTCCCCGCAATTCGCCGGCGGCCCGCCGGCCCGACCCAATCGCCTCCGCCTCATGCCCGCCCCGGCCTCGCTCGATATCGCTTTCATCGGCACCGGCGTCATGGGGCGCGGCATGGCCGGGCACCTCCAGAATGCCGGGCACCGCCTTCACGTCCACAACCGCACGCGGGAGAAGGCCCGGGCGCTGATCGAGAGCGGCGCCTGCTGGCACGATTCCGCCGTCGCGGCCGCCGCGGAGGCGAGCGTCGTGATCACGATGCTCGGCTTCCCGATGGATGTGGAGGAGGTTTATCTCGGCGAGGGCGGCGTGATCGCGAGGGCCAAGGCCGGAGCGCTCGTCATCGACATGACCACCTCGAGCCCCGTGCTCGCACGGCACATCGCCGCTGCGGCCGGCAAAAGGGGCTTGCAGGCCCTGGACGCGCCGGTGTCCGGAGGCGACGTGGGGGCGAGGGAGGCGAGGCTGGTGATCATGGCGGGCGGCGAGCGGGCCGCATTCGAGCGGGCGAAACCGCTGTTCGAGCTCATGGGCGCGAACATCGCCCTGCTGGGGGGCCCCGGCGCCGGCCAATGCTGCAAGATGGCCAATCAGATCGCGGTGGCGGTCGGCATGGTCGCATGGGTGGAGGCGCTGGCTTATGCGCGCAGGGCCGGCCTCGATCCCGGTCAGGTATGCCGGAGTATTTCGGGCGGGGCCGCCGGAAGCTGGGCCATGACGAACCTCGCCCCGCGGGCGCTGGCCGGCAACAACGCGCCGGGATTCTACGTGAAGCACATCCTGAAGGACATCGGGATCGCGCTCGATTCGGCGCGCGAGCTGAAGCTCGACCTCCCGGGGTTGGCCGCCGCCCAACGGCTCTACGAGCGAATGAAGGCAAAGGGATGGGAGGAGCTCGGCACCCAGGCGCTTTACCGTCTCTACGCGGAACTCTGAGATGAAACGGGCGCGGCGCTCCGGCCTATGGAGCGGAAATCGGCCGCCGCTTCGTCCCGAGGATGTGCTCCGGCGGCGCGGCTGCCTCGGGTCTGGGGCGAAACCCGGCGGCCTGACAGATGCAAGGACGGGGTGTTTGCACCCTGGTGGCCGCGGCTGCGACCGCCCCCGGATCAGGGCGCTTTTTCCGGTCCATTTCGGACTTTGGGTCCGCCTTGGGCGTAATAGCGCGCGCGCAGCCGGAGTCCATTCAGGCGAATGAAGCCCGTCGCGTCGCTTTGGTTGTACCAGCTCTTCACGCCCTCCATCGAGGCGACGTCGCTGTCGTAAAGCGACAGCTTGGATTTCCGGCCGCACGTGATCACGTTGCCCTTGTACAGTTTCAGCCGGACGGTGCCCGAGACCGGCCCCTGGCTCTCGTCCACGAGGGCCTGGAGCGCCTCGCGTTCGGGCGCGAACCAGAAGCCGTAGTAAACGAGCTCGGCATACTTGGGGATGAGCGAGTCACGCAGGTGCATGACCTCCCGGTCCATGGTCAGGGACTCCATCTGCCGATGCGCATGAATCAGGATCGTGCCGCCCGGGGTCTCGTACACGCCGCGGGATTTCATGCCGACGAACCGGTTTTCGACCAGATCGACCCGCCCGATGCCGTGTTTGCCGCCGAGCCGGTTCAGCGCTCGGAGGACGCCCGCGGGGCTCAGCCGCCGGCCGTTGACGGCGACGCAGTCGCCCCGCTCGAAATCGAGATCCACGTACTCCGCCCGGTTCGGCGCCTCCTCCGGCGAGACCGAGAGCTTGAACATTCCCCGATGCTTCGGGGTTGTGGGATCGAACCAGGGATCCTCCAGGATGCCGGCCTCGTACGAAATATGCAGGAGATTGCGGTCCATCGAATACGGCTTCTTGAGCGAAGCCTCCACCGGGATGCGGTGCACCTTGCAGTATGCGATCATCTCGGCCCGGCCTGGGAATTGCGCCCGGAAGGCGTCGATTTTCCAGGGCGCGACGATCGCGAGCTGGGGCGCGAGCGCGAGGTAGCTCAGCTCGAAGCGGCATTGGTCGTTGCCCTTGCCGGTGGCCCCGTGGGCGACCGTGTCCGCCTTCTCCTTGCGGGCGATCTGGATCTGGGCCTTGGCGATCAGGGGCCGGGCGATCGAGGTGCCGAGGTAATACTGGCCCTCGTAGATCGCGTTGGCCCGGACCATCGGATAGATGAAGTCGCGGGCGAACTCCTCGACCAGGTCGAGCGTATAGTGGCGGGAGGCGCCGGTGCGGCGCGCCTTCCTCGGCAGGCCGCGCAGCTCCTCCTCCTGGCCGATGTCGGCCGCGAACGTGACGATCTCCGCGTCGTAGGTCTCGCGGAGCCATTTGACGATGACGGAGGTGTCGAGGCCGCCGGAATAGGCGAGTACGATCTTCATGGCATAAAAATCAGGATGACGCGGTGCGGCCCGCCACGGCGGACAGGATGGCTTTCTGCACGTGGAGCCGGTTTTCCGCCTCGTCGAAGACGACCGAGCGCGGGCTGTCGAGGACGGCCTGCTCGACCTCCTCGCCGGCGTGGGCGGGCAGGCAATGCATGAATAGTGCGTCGGGCTTGGCCGCCGCGAAGAGCTTCCCCGTCACGGCGAACGGCTTCATGGCGTCGTGCCGGCCGGCCTCCCCGGCCTCCTGGCCCATGCTGGTCCATACATCCGTGTAGACGATGTCGGCTCCGGCCACCGCCTTGAAGGGGTCCGTCGTGAACTCGTACTCGGCCGGCCGCCGTTCCGCGCGGAGCAGGGCCCGGATTTCCGGACCGGGCGCATGGGTTTCGGGACCGGCGAGGGAGATTCTCATCCCGAAAAGGCTCGCGCCTAGGATCCACGAATTGGCCATGTTGAACCGCGTGTCGCCCAGGAAGGCGATCTTGCGGCCCTTGAGCGATCCGAGGAGGTCCCCGGTCGGCCCGGCCCAGCGCTCGGCTGCCGTGAAGGCATCCGCGTAGATCTGGCAAGGATGGAGGAAGTCGGTGAGGCCGTTAACGACCGGAATGGAGCCCGCGGCCGCGAGCCGCTCCACTTCCGCATGGTCGAAGGTGCGGACGACAAGGCCATGCACGAAACGCGAGAGGACGCGGGCTGTGTCCTCGACCGTTTCCCCGCGCCCGAGCTGGATGTCCCCCCGGTTGAGAAACAGGGCGTGGCCGCCGAGCTCATGGATGCCGACAGAAAAGGACACCCGGGTCCGGGTGCTCGACTTCGAGAAAATCAGGGCCCAGGTCTGGCCCGCGAGGACCGACGAACCCGTACGCCCGCGGCCGCGCTTGAGCTCGCGCGCGAGCGCGAAGGTCTCCGCGACCTCATTGGGCCGGAAGTCCGTCTCTTTCAGGAAGTGCTTCATCGCGTAAAGGAAAGGCTCTTAGCGGACCGGAGCGCCCCAGACGAGAGGAAAAGCGCGCGAGGACCTTCGCCTTGCCGGACTCCGCCGCGGGTAGGATCGATCGCAGGTACGGTGGCCGGCAAGCGCGGGCGTCGGCGAGCTGCTAAAGGTTGACGGGCTTCGGGGAGTCGAGGTTCACCCGAGGCCAGCCGCGCCGGAGGGCATGGCGGCGCAGCCGCCAGCCCGGATTGACCGCGATGGGATGGCCCAGCGCGGCCAGCCAGCAGGCATCGCGCCAGCAGTGCGAGTAGCCAAAGCTCTCCCGCGCCAAAATTCCGTGCCGGAGCAGGAAGTTGTGGACGGCCTCAAGCCGCGACGCCCTCATGCCCGCGCCTCCGGGCACCGGAAGCACGACGTCGGCCTGCAGCCGACGCCAGGCGGCCTGCGCGAATTCATCGGAGACTGCGGTGATCAGCACGGTGAGGTGGCCGCAGCGGCGGTGGGTTGCTATGAGCCCCCCGGCGTGGCGGCGGAATTCAGCGGCCGGGCCCCTTCCTCCGAAGAGGCGGAAGATCCATGGTGCCGGCCGGAGCAGCGTCCCATCGAGGTCGAATATGGCCGCTTTCACCGCCGCCTGCGCGGGCGCGTTCGCCGCAGATCACTCTCCACCGCACGCAGGATCAGAGCAGTCACGTCCATCCCCGTCTCCGTGGCCTCGGCCTCGAGCTTCGCCAGAAGAGGGCGCGGCAGGCGCACGCGGATATCACGCTTGCGGTTGGTTTTCACGGGGTGCGACCGCAATAATAATAACGGTTAGTAACCGTCAATCAAATTTCCCTCGCCGTGGCTTGGAATTTTACCGAAACCTCAGCAGGCTCGGCTCCCAATGGCCAAGTCCGGACGAATCTACGTGAATCAAAGCGTCTCGTTCCCTCCGGCCCTGCTCGCCGTGGCCAAGAAGCGAGCCGCCAACCTCGGCCTGCCGTTCAGCGCCTACGTACAGAAGTGCGTCGAGCGCGACCTGGCGGAGCGCCAGCCGATCGTCTTCCACGAGACGGTCGAACCCGCGGCGGCGGAGGATGCGCCGCACTCCGGCCCGAGATCACGCAGATGAAGGAGGCTCGGGCGCCGGGCTTCGCGCCAGCGCTGAGCGGATCAGCTCGGCGGACCGCGCCAAGTCGGCGGCCGTGGTGTTGAGAGGCGGCAGGAGTCGCACCACGTTCCCTCCGGAGGGAACGGCGAGCAGCCCTTCCTCACGAAAGAGGCCGATGTAATTCGCCGGATCGGAGGCGACCACGAGGCCGACCAGAAATCCGATGCCGCGGACATCGCGGAGATGGCCCGGGAAGCTTTGCGCGACGCGGGCGAGCCTTTCCAGCCAGGGGCCGCTTTCACGAGCCACGTGCTCAAGCAGGCGATCCTGCTCGATGACGTCGAAAACAGCCAGCGCCGCCGCGCAGGCGAGCGGGGTCCCTCCGAAGGTCGAGCCATGGGAGCCTGGTTGGAACAGGTCCGCATGCCGCTCGGAAATCCAGATGGCGCCGATGGGGAAACCACCGCCCAGGCCCTTGGCCATCCCGACCGCGTCCGGCCGGATCCCCGCGTGCTCGAACGCGTAGAAGCGGCCGGTGCGCCCGATTCCGCACTGCACCTCGTCGATCATGAGCAGGAGGCCCCGCTCGTCGCACAGGCGCCGGAGCCCCCGCAGAAATTCCCCGGTGCAGGCGTGGACGCCGCTTTCGCCCTGGATGGTCTCGATGAAAATGGCCGTGGTCTTCTCCGTGACCAGGCGCGCGAAGCTGTCCAGGTCGTTGAGCGTCCCGAATTGGAACCCGGGAAGCAGGGGGCGGAAGCCCTTTTGGATCTTCTCCTGGGGCGTCGCACTCATGCCGCCGAACGTCCGCCCGTGGAAGGCCTGGCGCGCGCAGAGGACCTCGTAGCGCGTCGCCTCCGCGCCCGCCTTTTTCGCCCCGTGCAGCCGCGCGAGCTTGAGCAGGCCTTCGTTCGCCTCGGTGCCGCTGTTGCAGAAGAACACCCGGCCGGGGCCCGCGTAGCCGACGATCCGGCGGGCGAGTTCCCCCTGGCCGGGGTTGCGGAAAAGGTTGCTGACATGGACGAGCTCTCCCGCCTGGCGCCGGACAGCCTCCACCCAGCGCGGGTGGCAGTGGCCAAGGGCGCTGACCGCGATCCCCGATGTGAAATCGAGGTATGCCCTGCCCTGGTCGTCCCACACCTGGGCCCCGCTGCCCCGCACGAGCGTGAGGGCCGAACGGGCGTAGTTCCTGAGGACGTAGGCATCGTAAAGTTCCGCGGTGCTCGTGCGGATCGCGGACGGAAGCTCGCCGGCCATGGACTTCATGCCTGCACGATTTCCGTCCCCGCGCCCTTGTCCGTGAAAATTTCCAGCAGAAGGCTGTGGGGCAGACGTCCGTCGATGAAGTGCACCCGCTGGACGCCCTCTTCCAAGGCGCGGACGGCGCTCGCCACCTTGGGCCGCATGCCCTGGTCGATGACGCCTTTCTTCCGGAACTCGTCCACCTGGCCGACCTTGAGGGTCGAGATGAGCGAGGCCGGATCTGCGGGGTTGGCGAGCAGCCCCGGGACGTCGCTCATGTACACCAGCCGGCGCGCGCGCAGCGCACTCGCGACCCGCCCCGCCACGAGGTCGGCGTTCACGTTGTACGGCTTGCCGTCGTAGCCCTCGGCCACCGGCGAAATCACCGGCACGAAGCCGTCCGCGATCTCCTTCTTGACGAGCTTCACCTTCACCTCGGTCACCTCGCCCACGAAGCCGAGGTCGACCGCATTGCCTTCTTCATCCGCCGTGAGCTTCTGGCACACGAGGACGCTGTCGCCGGGAAGCCCCTTGGGCCGAGCGTTGGCGCCCGCGATCGCCTCGCACACCGCGCGGTTCACCGTCTCGTCGAGGGTGCGCTTCACGATGGCGATGGTCGCCTCGTCCGTGACCCGCAGGCCGCCCACGAATGCAGGCGTGAGCCCGGAGGTCTCCATCGCCCGGCTGATGGCCTTGCCGCCGCCGTGGACGACCACGACGTTGATCCCGACGGCGACCAGAAAGGCGATGTCATGCGCCACACGGGCGCGGCCAGCCGGATCGGGGTCGTCCATGAAGCTACCCCCGTACTTCACGACAAAGGTGGATCCGCGGAAATCCTGGATGTAGCGGAGCGCCTCCAGGAGGACCTCCGCTTTGGCCGTCACTTCAGCGACGTTCATGAAAAGGGGGCATCGGCAAAAAAATCCATACGGCCTCCGTGACGGATTTCCATAACAATTTGATTGCCCCGAACCGCCGCCGTTCCAGTTCTGAGCCGGTGGCCAGCACCGCACACGCCTTCTCCAACTGCACCGCGCACCGCGCCTGGCTTGAAAGCCAGTCGGCGTTGCCCTTGGGCTTCCGGGTCGGCGCCGCGCGGGTCGACTTTGTTCCCGCGGAGGCGCCGAAGCCGGCGCGGATGACGCTCACCCTCATCGCGCTCGACCGTCCCGCGCCGGATTTCGGAGCGGTGTTCACGCGCAACGCTTTTCCCGGCGCGCCGATCGTGATCGGGCGCCGGCGCCTCGCCGAGGCCGCATTGGGCGCGATCGTCGTCAACAACAAGATCGCGAACGTGTGCGCCCCGGACGGGGTGGAAGATTCGGAGCGGCTCTGCGCCGAGGCGGGCCGGCTCCTTGGCATGCCGGCCTCGGCCGTGCTCCCGTGCTCCACCGGGGTGATCGGCTGGAAGCTGCCGGTCGGGCCCATGGTCCAGGCGTTGCCTGCGGCGGCGGCGGCCTTGAAGGGAGGCTCCGCGCTTCCGGCGGCCGAGGCGATCGTCACGACGGACCTTTATCCGAAAGTTCGGCGCGCAGTCTTGGGTCCGGGCTCGATCGTCGGGATCGCGAAAGGGGCGGGGATGGTCGAGCCGAACCTGGCGACGATGCTCGTCTTTCTGCTGACCGATCTCGCGGTGCCGCGGGCCGAACTGCGGGCCTCGCTCTCGGAGGCCATGGAGGGCACCTTCAACGCGATTAGCGTGGACAGCGAAACCAGCACGTCGGACACGGTGGCGCTCCTGTCCTCGGGCCTGAAACCCTGCCCGGACCGGGCGGCGTTCGCCGCGGCGCTGCATGGGGTCTGCGCGGATCTGGCCGAGGATGTCGTCCGCAACGGCGAGGGCGTCCGGCATGTGATCCGGGTCGCGGTTTCGGGCGCGTCCGACGGCCCCTCGGCCCGGGCGCTGGGGAAGGCCGTCGTGAACGCCCCCCTGTTCAAATGCGCCGTCGCGGGCAACGATCCGAACGTCGGTCGCCTCCTGCAGGCCGTCGGCGCCCATCTGGCTCGAAGCGGGGCGCCGGCCGCGGCCGCCCTGCGGCTGCGAGTGGGCGGGATCGAGATCTTTTCCGGCGGAGTCTTCCGGCTGGACCCGGGCAAGGAGAAGGCGCTTCAGGAGCACCTTCGATCGGCCGAGCTCTACGCCAGCGCCCCTGCCAAGAAGGGGTTTTTCGCCCCCCCGGTGGATTTTCCGGCGCACGAACGCTGCGTGGAAATCGAAGTCGACCTGGGCTGCGGGTCCGGCCGCGGCACGATTCTGGGCGGCGACCTCACCCACGAATATGTGAGCGAGAACGCGGATTACCGAAGCTAGCAGGGGCTCGCAAATTCCGGCAAATCTTGGCCCCACCGCCGGGCGCAAATGGCCTGAGGGTCCGGACGATAGGGCAGTAGCACGCGCGGGGCTCCCTCTTTGCTCGATTTTTTCGCCGGAGCGCCCGCTCCGCCTACCAGGAGCGGCTGTTCTTCTCGTTCTGGAAGTAATCCAGGCACGGGCCGAGCTTGCGCAGCACTTCGCCGGTGATCGCGTTCAGCTTGGTCCGCAGCGCGGGATCGATCCGGTGGCGCAGGGCGTCCACGTTGTGCTCGAGCTGCTGCAGATTGCGCGCGCCGACCAGAGTGCAGGTGATGCGCGCCTCGCCGACCGCCCACCACAGCGCCAGATCGGGCAGGCTTACGCCCGCACCCCGCGCCTCGGCGCGCAGCGCCTCGATCGTGGCCATCATCTCGGACTCCACGCCCGGCTCGCCATGGCGGGAGCCCGCTCGGTCCCCGCGGAAGTGCCGGGTGCGCAGGCGCACGGGAGCAAGGTCGTCGAACGAGGCGAACTTGTCCGACAGGATCCCCTGGAAGATGGACATGTAGCCCAGGATCCCGAGGCCCCGCCGCTCGCAGAACGGCAGCACCTCCGCCTCGATCCCGCGCATCAGGAGGTTGTAGGCCAGTTCGTTCAGCGCGATGGGCACCCCGAGCGCGAGCGCCTCCTCCATCTGCCGGAGCCCGAAATTGCTGATCCCGATGTGCCGGATCTTCCCCTCGCGCCGCAGTCGGTCCATGGCGCCGAGCGCCTCCTCGAGAGTGGGCGGACGGGCCAGCCGGGACGCGTCCTCCGTGTAATGGCGCATCGCATTCGGGTTCAGCGGCCAGTGGAGCATGTACACGTCCACGTGGTCGGTGCCGAGCCGCTTGAGGCTCTCCTCGCAGCGCCGGGGAAGGACGTCCGCGTATGCCTGGTCGGGCCTCACCTTGGTGCCGACGATCGCGCGGTCCCGTCGGCCGGCCAGCGCGCGCCCGAGGGCGATCTCGCTGGCACCGTCGTTGTAGGACTCGGCAGTGTCGAAAAAATTGGCTCCGAGTTCGAGTGCGCGCCCCACCACGGCGTCGACATCCTGCTGGCTCTGCGCGCCCCAGTAGGCGCCGCCACCGAAGGAGAAACAGCCGACGCCGAGAACGGGCAGCGAAAAATCGGCCGCGCCGCAGTTTCGCCTTGGCAGCGTTTTTGACGGAGAGGTACTATCGTCGGCTCGGGAGCGGTCGTTTTCTGTTTTGTCCATCGGGGTAAGGACGATCCGGTTCCGGTGAACGCGCGCAACCGCAATTGTGCCCGGCTCGGCGAATTTTATGAATGGTCTCGATCGACGCGAGTTTCTCAAAACCACCAGCTGGCTCCTGGCTTCGGCCGGCCTCCCGCTGAGCCTGCGGGCCCGAACCGTTCCGGGGGAGGCGCCCGGCCCCGCCTACGAGTGGATCCGCCGTGCGCGGATGGTCATCGCCGAGGGCTTCGACGCGCCGTTTTACCCGGAGTATCAATACGATCCGGAGCGTGCCGTCGGGATCATCCGCGATTTGGGCGGGGATTCGATCCGCTATCCCGCCGCCGGCTATTACGCGTTCTTCCCGACGCGCTCCGGCTTCCCCGTCCATCCGGAGCTCCGAGGCGATCCCCTGGCCCGGACTGTGGAGCTCTGCCGGAAGCGCGGGATGAAGACCGTGGTGTACATGCCCTTCAACCACGCATTCATGAACGTGCACTCCAAGGATCCGCGCTACGCGGACTGGACGATGCGCTTCGCGGATGGAACGCCGATGATCACCGGGCACATGGGCAACGGGCGTTTCTACGAAGGCTGCCTGAATTCGCCGCTGCGCGAGGTGATCAAGCGGCTCTTCCACGAGGTCGTCGCGGATTACCCGATCGACGCCGTCTATTTCGACGGCCCGTACCAGGGGATGGCGCATTCGCTGGAGTTCTGCCACTGCCGCTACTGCGAGGCCGCGTACCGGAGCAAGTTCGGCAAGCCCGTCCCGATCCAGGGCCCGGATCTGCCGCTGGCGGACGTGATCCAGTATACGGATTGGATGACCAACGACGTGGCGCTCGCCATGCTCCACGAGGTCCGGGAATCGATCCGGCGCACCCGGGATATTCCGGTCCTCTTCAACGACACCGCGCTGCTCGGGATGCGGCAGTGGCGCAGCCACGGGATCAAGTACACGGACGGGTTCATGTTCGAATCGGCGTACACTCCCGAGGACAAGCTCTTCAACCTGGACCTTGGCCGGTCGACCGGAAAGGTCATCTGGACCTACGTGGGCGGCTACGATTCGTACAACCGGGCGCACCTCGAGGACCGTTACATCATGGGGTGGTACAGCTACCCCACCGAAAGCCGGGAGCTTCTGATGGACGGAGCCGCGGCGATGGCTGGGCATGCGGGGCTCCTCTACTGGGGACTGAACCGCTTTTTCTACGTCCCGAACGGCCCCCTGGCGTATCCCAGCGGCCGCTACGTGAGGGAGGTGTTCGATTTCCAGGTCGAGAACGAGCGCGTGTTCCGCGGCGCGGAGCCGCGCCCGCAGGTCGGCATCCTCGTCGGAAGCCAGACGATCGACTGGTACCGGGATCCCAAGTTCATCGCTCGGGCATACCCGGACGGCTTTCACGGGGCCTTCAAGGTCCTCAAGGCGAACAGCCACGAGCCGCAGCCCTTCCTCGACTGGGAGATGACCGCGGAGCGGCTGGCGCGCTACCCGGTCGTGTTCGCCCCGGACGCCGTCTGCCTGAGCGACGCGCAATGCGGGCTGCTCGACGCGTACGTGCGCGGCGGCGGGCGGCTGATCGCGACCCATCAGACCTCCGCCGCCGACGAGTACGGACGGCCCCGGTCCGACTTTGGGCTGTCCCGGCTCTTCGGGGTGAGCTGGGTCGAGGCCGAGCCGATCGAGCAGCCGGACCTCTACCTGCATTTTCCCTCCGGCGAGGAGATCCCGCAGGACCCGCAGATTCTTCGGATCCGCGCCGACGGCGCGGAAGTGCTGGCCGATACCGTCCATCACGGACACCGGGGCAATCTGGGCCCCGCCCTCACGCGGCGGACGGCGGGTCGCGGCGAAGTCATCTACATCGGGTCGCGACTGGAGGCGATTTACGCCGAGACCCTGATGGAGCCGATCCGGACCTTCTTCGGCCGGCTGCTGGGCCCCTGGCTCGACGCGCGGCGCAGCTATGAGGTGGACTTCCGCCTCGGGGTGACGCCCCAGTTCGAGTCTTCGGACGACACGCTGATCCTGCATCTCCTGGTGGACATCGGGGACAAGTACAAGCAAACCCCCGTGCGCGAGTCGTACACGCCGATCGCGGATCTGAAGGCGCGCATCCGCATCCCCGCGGGCCGGTCCGTCCGCTTGGTGCGCCTGCTCCGCGCGCGCCAGGACATCCCGGCTGCGGTCCGGGGCGGCTGGGTCGAGGTCACGATCCCGTCCGTGTCGATCTACGAGGCGATCGAGGTCGAACTCGGCTGAGCCGGGACCCTGCAACTCATCGGATCGCCCCTTTCGGCCAAGCCCTTGCGGGCCTCCCGGGCGAGCCTACTGCAGCCCGGCGGTCTCCGCGAAGCCATACCAGAGATTCATGGCCTGAACCGCCTGGCCGGCGGTGCCTTTGACCAGATTATCCTCGGCCGACGTCAGAACGAAATTCCCGGTGCGCGGGTCGAGCACGGCCGACACGTCGATCCGGTTCGTGCCGAGCACATGGGCCGTGTCGGGCGTCTCGCCGGTCGGCAGGAGCTGGACAAACGGGGCCCGGCCATAGGCCTTCCGCCATGAGGCATAGACGCCCTCAACGGTCGCGTTCGGAGCGGCGGGCACGGTGATCGTGGTGGCGATGCCCACCCGCATCGGCGCGAGGTGCGGATTGAACTGGATCACCGTCCGCTCGCCTGTGTGCAAGGCCAGTTGCTCCTCGATCTCCGAGAGGTGGCGGTGTCTCGTGAGCCCATAGGCCTTGGCGCTCTCGGCCCGTTCCACGTAAAGGTAGGTTTCCTCCACCTTGCGGCCGGCGCCGCTGACTCCGCTCAGGCTGTTGACCACGATGTGCCGCCGGGTCACGAGGCCGTCCTTCAAAAGCGGGACGAGCGGCACGAGGATGCTGGTCGGGTAGCATCCCGGGCAGGCGACGATCCGCGCCTGGTCCTTCCATCCGGGCGCGGTCAGCTCGGGGAGCACGTACCGGGCTTGCGCCAGGAGCTCGGGCGCGTGGTGGCGTCCGTAGTACCGCTCGTAGGTGGCGAGGTCCGAGACCCGGAAATCGGCGCTGAGGTCGATGACTCGGCGGCCCGCGAGGAGCAGCGCCCGAGCGAATTCCGCGGCGGCGCCGTGGGGCAGCGCGAGAAACCAAAGGGGGATGTCGGCGGCGGCAAGCGCCGCCGGGTCGGAAGCGGTGAACACGAGGCCCCGGTCGATCCCGCGCACCGAGGGGATCACCTGGGCGAGGCCCTTGCCCGCGTGGGTGCGCGACGTAACGGCCGCGAGCTGCGCGTTGGGATGGCGCAGGAGCAGCTTCACCAGGACTTCGCCCGCGTAACCGGACGCTCCTACGATGCCGACTTTCATGCCAGAAGGAGGTTCGATTTAGAACGTGTACGCAAGCGAGACAGTGACGAAGCCGCGGCTCGCTGCGAGCGGATTGGGCCCGGAACCGGAGCGTCCAGCCACCGTTTGGCGGGTATCGAAACCCGCTGTGTACGCGTAGGTTGCCGAAGCCCGGGTGTGGGCGCCGAGCTGATAGGGAAGGGACACCTGCACCAGTCCGTAGCCACCGCTCCGGCGAACGTCGCCGAATGGCTCGAACGCGCCCGACGGCTCTTGGGTGCCCGCGCCGCGAACATCGAGCGCACTGCGCATATCGTAGGCTCCGAGCGTGGCGCCGAGGTCCAACTCCGAACCGACGGACCGGAGAGGAAGGGCGGCGACGGCGTCCACTTCGCCCGTGAAGGAGCGAAGAACCGTGTCGTAGTAGACTTTCGGCGAGATGCGCACCGGGGAAAGCGTCCAGTTCAGGGCGAGGCTGGGCTCGAACGTCGCCCGGAAGTTCCCCGGGCCCGTGACAGTGGCGTTCGGCTGGCCGAAAACCGGACGGGCCGCTCCCAGAGGGTCCGCATCGGGATAAGTGTACACCGTGAACCCGGGTTGAAGCGACAGCGAAGGGGACAGGCTGATTGCATTCGAACCGTAGACGTCAATCTCCGGATCGGACTTCGCCGAGGGCAAGGCCGCCGGGTCGCGGACTTTTCCCCCAATGGGAAAGTTCGTCCAAACACCGAGCGCCACTCCTGCGTAGTCCGCCTCGACGGAGGGCTGGAACGCAGGCCCGCTTAGGCGCTGGCCCCGAAAAAGATCCTGCGACACCCAGACGGGCGTGGCGACGACGGACACCGCCGGGGGGCCGTTTGCCGCCTGGGCCCGAACGTCCGGACGCGCCAAAACCGCTCCGGCCGCAGCGAGGGCGGCGAGCAGAGGGGATGGAAGGCGGAAAGATCCGCGATGGAGCGTGGGCGTCATGAATAAAAAAACCGCCGGAGGCTATGCGCCCGGCGGTTCTTTGGAAAGAGGAGGATGGCCGGTTTCGGCGATCAGCGCTTCGAGAACTGGAAGCGCTTGCGGGCGCCGGGCTGGCCCGCCTTCTTGCGTTCCTTTTCGCGGGGATCGCGCTTGATGTGGCCGGCCTTCTTGAGGGCGGGGCGCAGTTCGCCGTTCATCTTCTGAAGGGCGCGGGCGATGCCGTGCGCGACTGCGCCCGCCTGGCCCGAGACGCCGCCGCCGGACACGTTGACGGTCACGTCGACCTTTTCCTTCAGCTCGACCACGGCCAGGGGGGCGTAGGCCTGCTTCGCGAAGTTCTCGTGGCTGAAATACCGCTCGAAATCGCGGCCATTGACGACCAGCTTGCCGGTGCCTTCGGACACGCGGACGCGGGCGGTCGCGCTCTTGCGCCGGCCGGTGCCGAGGAAAACGTTGGTGGGGGTGCTCATGCTCAGACGGAAATCTTCTCTGGGTTCTGCGCTTCGTGGGTATGGCTCGGGCCCGCGAAGACCCGCAGCTTGGTCAGCATGCGGGCCGCGAGGCGGTTCTTGGGCAGCATGCCCTTGACCGCGTGCTTGACGATGAATTCCGGATGGCGCTCCCGCATCAGCTTGAGGCTGCGCCGGCTCTCGCCGCCGACGAATCCTGAAAAGAACATGTACTCGTTCTGCTCCTCTTTCTTCCCAGTGAGGACGACCTTCCCGGCATTCACGACGACCACGTAATCACCCGTGTCGACATGCGGCGTGTAAGAAGCCTTGTTGCGGCCCCGGATGATGTTGGCCGCCTTGACGGCGAGGCGCCCCAGCACAACCCCTTCGGCATCGATGAGATACCACTTGGGTTGCACCGCCTCCTTCTTGGCGAGGAAAGTTTTCATGGAAAAGAGGTTAATAACTAGGGTTTGGCAGGCGCCTGTCAACCCATTAACGGAATCGGTAGTGTCCTAATTTGAGAATTAGCCTTAGCGCCGCGTAAACAATCCGTCTAGTTCGGCGCCGCAATTCTTGCACGTCCAACCGCCTGACCTCTATTCGCGCAAATTCTTAGCGACCCGAATCGTAGGAAGTCGAGCGCCACACTTCGGACAGATTCTGCTAATGGCCCATGGATTCGTGGTCCATTTTCCAGATCGGACCATCCGCCGGAAATAAGCCCGCACGACGACCACGGCCGTCGGCATTCCGATCAAAAGTCCAAACGCAATGGCGCCTATGCCTCTTTCGATTGGATTCTCAATCGTCATGCAGCTTTGGCTTGGTCGGATTCTAGCAGCGCGATCACGTCCGGCAATTCTCAAATATGCTGAGCTATCCCAGCGGCGATAGCCGGGGCCACCCGTAGGGATTGGTGAATCCGACAAAAATTGTAGCACATCAAGAACAGGGCCAGCATGTACTCATGGTTCTCAGGAAGTTTTCGGCAAGATCTTCGAGAAATTCAGCCAGGTTAAGTGCCCCGGCGCCGGCAACCGCGCTTCGACCGGCCTGGGGTTGCCATTCTGCAAAATGGCGGCCGAAGCGCACGGGGGCGCAATATCTCTGGAAAGCGACCTTCGACGAGGGTCGGTTTTCCGTGTCTCCATTCCGCTGCGGGCCGCGTCGCCTCCATTGGCCGAGATTGAAGCCCCAATCCGGGAGGCGGTACTTGCTAAAAAACCGTGGAAACAAAATGGTTCCATTCCACTGACAGTATTCCGCAAGGGCCTTCGGCCCAGTAGACGAGGTGCCTCCGCCGGCGCCTGCGCGGCGACCGCCCTCCCGCTGCGGCCGGGTGCCCTGCGGGGCACCGCGCCCGCTGGTCGTGGCAAGCCGGGTCCTCGCTCCCGCCCATACAGCCGATTGTTCGGCGGATCAGTTAGCCAACCGTCACTGAACACGCAAATACGCAACATTCTATTAAAAAGTGTCTTGCGTATCGATACGGCATTTTATAACCCACGATTTCTGCTGAGGAACAAAATGAAAGACTTTTCGGCCGATGTTGTGTATGCTCGGCTGCGGTGGTTGTCATTTTTCAACGATCTGAGTTCGGGTGCATTTCGAGGCTAACTGCCGTGCGAGGGCGTGTGGGTGCAATGCGTGGCTATCAGCGTAGCCCGCAGCCCTTTATCCGGCGCCCACTTTGGATCGTGCATTCTCCTTTTTCGGCCACGTCAAAAGTCACGCTTTGGCTGGCCGTCGCGCTCCTAACGCGTGCCGGTGCACTAGCGGCCGCTCCAACTGCTACGACCAGCTTAGCCACGAACGTTACTTCTTCGGGTGCTTGGATCAACGGCACGATCAATCCGAACGGCATAAAGACGTCCGCATATTTTCAATACGGCACGACGACCAGTTATGGAAGTTCATCGGCTCCGACCGATTTCGGCAGCGGCAACTCAGTCGTGTCGGTCAACAACACGTTCTACCGGGCCGCGCCGAACACGACCTACCACTATCGAATCGTGGCCGCGAACAGCGCCGGGCAGACCGCTTACGGCACAGATGTCAGCTTCACGACCTTGGCGTTGGCCCCGACCGTGACGACCCAGGCGGCAACTTCGATCACGGCCACGTCCGCTCAGATGAACGGCACGATCAATCCGAACGGCATGAAAACGTCTGTATATTTTCAATACGGCACGACGACCGGTTACGGAAGTTCGTCGGCTCCGGGCGATTTCGGCAGCGGCCACTCAGCCGTGTCGGGCAGCACCACGTTGAACCGGGCCGCGCCGAACACGACCTACCACTATCGAATCGTGGCCGCGAACAGCGCCGGGCAGACCGCTTACGGCACAGATGTCAGCTTCACAACCCTGGCGGCGGTACCGTGATGGAGGCCTTCAGATGGTGCCTGAAGACCCACTCTGAAGACGGAAAAAACTGCGGGTTTCATTTCAGAAAGCAGCCTCATGTTGCTCGAGATTTCCCGTTCTTTTTGGGCGCAGTGGCCTTGCCGCTGCGGGTGAGCGCTTCCAATACCTGTCGACCCTCGGCTCGCGCGAGGTAAAGCGTATTTACGCCTCCCGCCACTGCCACAGTTCGGCCCGCGTTCGGCTTGAGCGGCAGCGTTTCCTGGATGAACCCAAAACGCTGTGGGGTTGCTTTGATCACTCGTCGGGAATCAGATGCGGGGTTCGATGACGAAGCGTGTGCTCTTGGCACTGTGTATCGCCTTGGCGGGCGGCGGCCTGGGCGCCGAGGGGCTCCCGTGGCCGCCGTCGCCGGACCACGTGCAACTGCCGATCTGGCCGGGGGCGGTCCCCGATGCACGGCTGGTATCCGAGCCGGAGACGGCCACCTGGGTTAAGAAGCCTCTGGTTGCCGGCAGGCCATGGATCGTGGTGCGCCATGTCTCGCGGCCGACGATCACCGTCTATTCCCCCAAGGGCAAAAATACGGGCGTCGCGGTGATCGTGTTCCCTGGCGGAGGCTATCAGATCCTCGCCATCGACCTGGAGGGCACGGAGGTCTGCGACTGGCTGGCGTCCAGAGGGATCACGGGGGTGCTCTTGAAGTACCGCGTGCCGTGTTCGGGTCCCTATTGGGACGAACACCTTCGGCACCACGTCATCCCGAAGGCGCCAACCGCGCTGGAAGACGCGCAAAGGGCGGTGGCGCTGGTGCGCTTCCACGCCGCGGAGTGGCGCATCGATCCGGACAAAATCGGGGTGCTGGGCTTTTCGGCCGGCGGCCATCTAGCGGCGGCGATCAGCACGCATTTCGAAAAGCGGCTGTACCCGGCGGTGGATGCGGCTTCCGGGGAAAGCTGCCGTCCGGATTTTGCGGTGGCGATTTATCCCGGGCACCTCTCGCTCGCCGCCAACAGCTTTGCGCTGAAGCCGGATATCCGCAGCCATATCACCCGCCGGACGCCGCCCACGTTTCTGCTTCAGTGCGAGGATGACGATGTGGACCGGGTGGAGGACTCGCTTTCCTATTATGCCGCGTTGAAGCAGGCCGGGGTGCCGGTGGAGATGCATCTGTACGCGCAGGGCGGGCATGCGTTCGGCCTGCGGAGGACGAAGTATCCGGTGACGAGATGGCCGGAATTGGTGGAGACGTGGCTCAGGACGATCGGGATGACCTCGGAGTAGTCGGACGGAGCGCCTGAAATCGCCTCGGCCAGCCGGAACACCGAGGCCGCCACCCCGACGGACCCGCCCTACTTCAGCCTTCCCTTGAGGTTGCCGCTTGCGAACGGCCCCGGTTCGGCGATCAGCGCGCGCGCTGCCTCTATCAGGCCCCATGCGTTCCACAGCAGCACGCCGCGCACGCGGTGGTCTCGGAGATAGTAGATGACTCCCTTTTTGTTCGGCTCCTCCCAGTCCGCGAAGATATCGGAGCGAGGATCCAGTTCCCCGACGGCCTCGTACCCGAGTTCGAACAGGTCCGAGTAAAAGAACGGCAGATGGCGATACGGCTCGGACTTGCCCGCCATGTTCCGGCCCGCGAGCCGGCCCATGGCGTTTGCGTTGTCCTCGTGTTCGACGCGACGGCGCTTCCCCAGCGAAGGGTAGTGGAATGCGGCCACGTCCCCCGCCGCGTAAATGTCGGGGCGGGTGCTGCGAAGTAATTCGTCCACCACGATTCCGTCCTCCACCTTCAGCTCGGCCGCTTCGGCGAGTTCGACGTTCGGAACGATGCCGAGCCCGGCCACCACCCCGTCCACGGCGATTTCCCCGCGGCCGCTCGTCGTCAGGACGAGCTGGCCGCCGCGCGGCGCGAGAGCGGAGGCTTGGCTGCCGGCCAGCACCTCGACACCTTTCTGCTTGTAGTAATCGGATACGAACCGAGCGAGATCGCCGGGGAAGAGCCGTTCGCCGATATGCCTTCCGGGAAAGACCATCACCACCTCTTTGCCGTTCATCGCAAGGGCGGCGGCGATCTCCGAACCGATAAAACCTCCGCCGATCACCGCAAACCGGCGGCCCTTTTCGGCGAGGCCGCGAAGGCGCCGGTAATCCGCCAAGGTTCGAAAGTAGACGATCCGATCGTCGCCGAATGGAAGCCGCCGAGGCCGTCCGCCGGTGGCCAGGAGCAGCCTTTCGTAGCCGAAGGACTCTCCCCGGTCGTCGACCACGCGCTTGCCTTCGGGATCGATCTTCGTGACGGCGCGGCCAAGATGCAGGTCGGCCGGCCGGCCCTCGAGCTTGCGCCAAATCTCGTCAAGCGGCTTGCCCTGCCAAAGCTTCTTCGAAAGGGGAGGGCGGTCGTACGGGGCGTCGGGGTCGGAGCCGATCAACCCGATCCCTCCGGTTGGATCAATTTCGCGGATGCCGCTCATCGCCGCCGCGGCCGTCATCCCGCCGCCGACGATCAAATAAGGGTACTTTTGCATGAATTCCATTAACCTCTTTCACCAGCTTGTGCAAACCCCCGAGAGCTATTCGCCACCATCCCTCCCGGGGAAATGCGCGAGGCTCCGGACGGATCCTTCGGCCCGTGCAGTTGGAGCATCCAGCCTCCTTGTCAACGGAGCGGTAACTTTGCCTCATCTGCGGTTGTGCATCCCGGATTCCGGCTTATCGTCGGGTACGGCATTGCCATGATGAAACCGACCCAATCGCTCCACGACTTCGGCCAGAGCCTCTGGCTAGACAACATCACGCGCGACTTGCTGAATTCGGGCAAGCTGCGGAGGTACATCGACGAATTTTCCGTGACCGGGCTCACCTCGAACCCGACGATCTTCGATCACGCAATCCAGCACAGCGCCGCGTACGACGCCGCCATCCGCGGCCAGATCGCGCAGGGCCGTTCGGGCGAGGCGCTTTTCTTCGAACTGGCGATCGAGGATCTGACCCGGGCCGCGGACCTGTTTCGTCCGACGTTCGATAGGACCTGCGGCGTGGACGGCTGGGTCTCGCTGGAGGTTTCGCCGCTGCTGGTCCACGACACCCAGGCGACGGTGTCCGTGGCCAAAGAGCTTCACGCCCGCGCGGCCCGCCCCAATCTCTTCATCAAAATCCCAGGCAGCCGGGAGGGCCTGCCCGCGATCGAGGAGGCGATTTTCGCCGGAGTGCCGATCAACGTGACGCTGCTGTTCTCCCGGGAACAATATCTCGCGGCCGCCGAGGCCTATTTGCGCGGGATCGAGCGCCGGATCGCCGCGGGCCTGAAGCCCGATGTCGCCTCCGTGGCCTCGATCTTCATCAGCCGCTGGGACGTCGCGGTCGCGGGCAAGGTGCCCGCCGCGCTGGCCAACCGCCTTGGGATCGCCGTCGGCCAGCGCAGCTACCGCGCCTATTGCGAGCAGTTGGCTTCGCCCCGTCTGCAGCGGGCCTTGAACGCCGGCGCCCGCCCGCAACGGCTGCTGTGGGCCAGCACAGGGACCAAGGATCCGAAAGCCCCGGATGACCTTTACCTCAAGGCGCTGGCGGCTCCCTTCACCATCGACACGATGCCGGAGGCCACCCTGAACGCCTGGGCCGATCACGGGAAGCTCGTCGCCGGCCTTTCGGCCGATGGCGGCGACAGCGAGGCGGTTCTGGCCCAGTTCGCGCAGGCCGGCTGCGACACCGCGGAGCTGGCGGCCCGCCTGCAGGACGAGGGCGCCGCGGCGTTCGCCAAATCGTGGAACGAACTTCTGGGCGTCATCGGGACGAAGAGCGCGGCGCTGCGGCGGAGCGCTTGACCGAGAAAATTGGGTGAGATTCCGTCGAATCTTGGGCGAAAGTGGAGGGCGGGAGCGGGACCGCCGTTTTCATGAGATCTCCGCGACGAGCCGGACTGAAGCCATGACGCCGGACGTCGCCGGCTAGTCCCCGTAACTTCAGGCCGCCGGGCTGGAAGGCTCCGCCCCTTCATCGAAAGAGAAGGGACGGCGGAAACCCCGGGTGATGGCGAAGCCCAGGAGCAACCCCGCAGCCATCCAGGCGGATCCAGCCAGAATGGCAGGTCGGCTCAAGTTGAGCCAAAGCCCGAAGCAGATGAGAAATCCAAGAACCGGCGGAATGAAATTCCACATTCGGCGGCGGGGAGCCCGCGCGAAATACCGCAGAAAGGCCGCGGCGTTGACGCCCATGAACGCGATCAGCGCCCCAAAATTGAGCATCTCGGCGCCCAGATCGTACGAGAGGACGAAGGCGCCGACGAGCACGACCGCTCCCACGATCAGGACGTTGTTTCTCGGTATCCCATGGGTGGGGTCCACCGCGCCGAAACACGCCGGGAGCGCGCCGCTCCGGCCCATGCCGTAAAGCAGCCGGGCCGCGCCAAGCTGGGCGGCGAAGCCCGAGCCGAAATTCGCGACGAGGAGGGTCAGCCCCAGAACGCCGAAGAGCGGCTTCCAGGCGCTCGCCGCCACCCAGACGAAGGCCGTGTCGATGTTCGGGAACGGCCGCGATGCCGGCCACAGGAGCTGGGCGGCGTAGACCTCCGCCGCGGACAGGAGCCCGATGACCGCGCAGGTCGAGACCGTGGCGAGCAGGATGTTCTTTCGCGGATTTTCCGCCTCCTCGGACAGCGTGGAAATACCGTCGAAGCCGATATAGGTCAGGACGGCGATGGAGGTGCAACCGAACAGCCCGGAGAAGGTGAAGGTCCGCGGATCGTAGAAAGGCCGGGAGAAAAAGCCGGGTGCGGCGTGCGGCGCTCCGAAAATGCGGTGCGCCGCCGCTGCGAAGAACACCACGATGACCGCGCCCATCGCCGCCGCCATTCCCGTGTTCACCCGGGCGGAGGCACGGACGCCCCGAAGGTTGAGCAGTGTGAACGTCACGGCGAAGAACACCTTCCAGGCGACCACCGGAACGTCCGGCGCAAAATCGTGCGCCTGCTGCGAACACCAGACCACGCAAATCAAGGGGTTGAGCACGTAGTCCATCACCATGCTCCAGCCGGTGATGTAGCCCCATACCGGATGGATCTCCCGGGAGACGTAGGTGAAGGCGGAGCCCGCGCTAGGGTACGCCCGCGCCATGCGACCGTAGCTGATGCTGGTGAAGAGCATCGCGACCATCGCAATCAGGATCGCCGTCACCACATGCCCCCGCCCGCGCTGACTGAGCACGCCGAAGACCGACATCGGCGCGACCGGTTGGATCGCGATGACACCGTAGAGGATCAGGTCGCGCAGCCGCAGCGTCCGCCTAAGGCGCGCCGGCCCGGCGACGGTTTCAGCTTGGGTTGGCATCGCTCCACCCGATGGGGAAAATGTCGCGATGGCGAGCACGCAACCGAGCTCTCGCGGTGGGCAATGACGTCATCTGCGAAAAGCCGGCGTGGCGACTGCTACGCCATGATCGCCGCATGCCGCCGCGCCAGCATGAGGTTCGTGATCGGGTACTGGCTGCATTTCGAACCGAACACCCCGGGACCATCCGGATCGCGCGCTGCCTGACCACCTGCAGCTACGAGGTTGGCCGTTTTCATGCCGTCGGCATCCATGATTGGGCGGATCTTGGCCCGAGCACCTTTTTTACCGCGGGCAGGAGCTGAGCGTCTCGGCCGGTCCGCGGCATTTCCCCGGGGTGAACCAGCAGTCTGCCCAATTGGGCGGCATCGTCCCCGCATGGCAGGCGACGGGAACAAGCATCGTGCCGGCGAGATGGGCCGGCGGGACGTCGCCATTATCGAGGCGATCCACGCTTCGGCCCGGGCGAACGGTCGCCGCGTAGACGTGGCGGTGTAGTCGCTTACGGTGCCAAGCCGGCTCGCCTGGCGAACGGGTCCTGGGTTTTGTCCTCGTGCCATTCGTATTCGGCCCGCTGGGCGACGGACAGGCTCGCCTCTCGCCCGAACAGCCGCTCGATGAGCCCAAGCGCCATGTCCATCCCCGCGGCCACGCCCGAGGAGGTGAAATACTTCCCGTCCTCGACCCACCTGGCCTCACGCACCCAGTTGACCCGCGGCCCCTGTCCGGCGACCCACGCGAACGCGAGCTTGTTGGTGGTCGCGCTCCTCCCGTCGAGCACGCCGCCTCGGGCGAGCAGCGCAGCCCCGGTGCACACGCTCGCCACCCACGCGCAATCGCGAGCCATGGCGACCAAGGGCTCCATGAACCGGGAATGGTCGACGGTCTTTCTCGTCCCGATTCCCCCCGGAACGAGCAGCACGTCCGGACGCCACGCGCCATCCAGGGTCCGCTCGGCCACAGCGGCCGGTCCGTGAGAACTGCGCACCGGTCCCACCGTCTCGGCCATCAATTCGACGGTGACTCGGTCGCGCAGCAGCCCGAACAATTCGAGGGGCCCGAAAACATCGAGCAACTCGAACCCTTCGAACAGCACCGCTCCGACCGTCAACTTCCTTGGGGGTTCGGCCATCGTTTGGGCAACCCACAGACAATCAGGCGGAAGCCAGGCTGGCAAGCAGGCGCATCTGCTCTGGAAAACCCTTTGACAGACCCGCCTCCGGAGCTATGATGAAAGTCTCATCCATTGCAGGGTGGAGCAGCCTGGTAGCTCGTCAGGCTCATAACCTGAAGGTCGCTGGTTCAAATCCAGCCCCTGCACCCAATTTGAGAAGACGCCACAGGGCGTCGGAAAAGGCCGGCAAGTGACTAAGCTCCTCACTGCCGGCCTCTTTCATTTCCGAGAGCCGTTTGGCCAGAATGCCGCCGGATGCCTGGGAATGACCCGGAATTTCGGATTTTTGTGCGCTTATTTGTGCGCAGTCGGCGACCGCCATCGCCGGCCCGCCCGACGCCTTGCCGGCCGTCGGAATCCAGGGGATTTTTGCGACCTCGGCGTTGAGCCCGAGCGCCGGCACGTCGGTGTAGACCTTCGCGGTCAGGTTCGCGTCGGAGTGTCCTAGAACCTCCTGCGCGGCCCGTTGGTTGACGCCGTAGCGGACGCCCAGGGTCTGCCAGGTCTTGCGGAAGGAATGCAGATGCAGGACGGACCCGAGGGCGTCTTTGTGCGCGATCCCGGCCCGCTTCAGATGCTTCCGGAAAAGGTCGTAGTTGGCCAGGTGGCCCCTGAGCGCCCGGTCCGTCGGCTTGGCGTCCGCCGGCCGGAGCAGGCGCAGTTCGGCCACGAGTTCGGCTTTCAGCGGCACGGCGCACTTGTCTTTGTCCTTCGTCGTGCCCTCGCGGAAGAGTGCGAAGGGCTCGGCCACGTCCAAATGCAGGTCGCCCCAGACCAGGGCATGCACCTCCGACCACCGTCGCGCTGTGTAGAGCAGGACCTGATAGCCGAGGGCGTACCTGCCCGCCACCGCGAAGAGCCGGGCCAGCTCGTCCTCGGTGTACGTCCGCGAGGCCCGCACTTGCTTCCCGCGCACGTCGATCGTGTCGACTTTGGCGAGCGGGTTCATCGGCAGCCGGTCGATTCGAACGAGCCAGTTCAGAAACGCATTGGCCGAGACCTAGTACTCCTTAGTGGTTTTGGCCGAGCACCCGAGCGAAGCCCGCCACTTCACGAACGAATCGGCCCGGATGTCGGCCAGCCGGCGCCAGCCCGTTTCCGAGAATATCCGCCGCAGCCGCGTCACTGTGTCGTGGACGTGCTTTTCGTCTAGCCCGCGGCCGCCGAGGTCAGTCTCGTATTCGCCGACCAGCTCCGTGAGCTGCGCCGCCGCAGCCATCCGCACAGCCTTCGGCGCGACGATGCCCTCAATCTCGCGCTGCTTCTCCAGGACGATGTCCCGAAGCCGTTTCTTTGCGATTTCCCGATCGGGGGTGTTCAGCCGGACCGTGACCGCCCTCGTGCCCTTTTCGAC
>JBOHXF010000412.1:0-6254 GCA_050737455.1 Opitutaceae bacterium
AGATTGATCAGGCAGTCCTTCGCCTTGTGCTTCTCCGCGAATACCCGCAGAGCGTCCGCGTCGGCGTCCTCGCCGGCCGGCGTGCGCGTCTGCACATCCCCAAAGGCGGGTTCTCCTCCGGGAAACGTCACCACGACGAACTCGACGCTGTCCTTATGGAGCGTGACCGCGATAAGCGGCTTGTTGGCGAAACGGCGCGCGAGGGGCGCCAGCGTGTCCTGCGGATCGGGCACGAAGGCGCGGCCCAGGGCGAGGTCGATGCACTGTTGAATCATAGGGCGTTGGCTGGCGGACGGAATTCGTTGGGCAGAAGCCCATCGACGACCGCCTGGTTGATGCTGTCCTCGAAGGTCTGCATCCCTTCGGAGCGGTGGCTTTGAATGTCGCGCCGCAACCGCTCTAGATGGCCCTCCCGGATGTTCGATGAAATCCCGAGATGTTTCCCTTCGTAGCTCTTGTTGAACATGGTCTCGTGGACCGCGACCATCTTGCCGCTTTCCGGATTGCGGATAAGCCTCTGGGCGACGACCAAGCGGCACGCCTCCGCGAGGTTCGCCTGGGCCCAGGCCGCGCGCTCGCGGGGCAGTTCGGCGATATAGGAGCTCAGGGTCGACGGCACGTTTTCGCCGTGGATCGTGGCGACGACCAAGAGGCCGATCAGGGCGAACCGGAGGCATTTCTCGGCCGATTCGGCGCCGCGAATCTCCCCGACGATCACGGCGGTCGCGTGCTGCCGGCGCACTTCAAGCAGCGCCGAGTCGAAATCCTCGCACGAGGTGTCGAGTTCGCGCATGGTGAACATGCTGGGGCCGTGGCGCGTGGGATAGATGAATTCCACCGGATCTTCGATGGACACCACGCGGTGGGGATGAAAGGAGGTCAGGTGAAGGAAGAGCGAGGAGACCGTCGTGCTCTTGCCCGAGCCCATCTGCCCGGAAACGAGGACCAATCCGCCGCGCAACGTGCAGAAGGTCTCGATGACCGGACCAGGCACCCGCAAGACCTCCGGCGGGGGAATCGTCTGGGCCGGAAGACGCAGCGTGAGCTCCCGTCCTCCGAGGGTCCGATAGTACGAGATGCGGAGGCGACGGCCTTCGAGATCGAAGGCGGGCTCATACGCCCGCAGCCCCAATTCGGGAGCACCGTTTGGCCAGATCATATTCACCAACGCGTCGAAATCGGCCGGCGTGATCTTCTCCTCGATGAAATCCAACTGCTTGCCTATCATCAGCGCCACTTCGCCCGTCTCCCGGACGACGTAATCGCTCAATCCGGGGTTGTTCCAGGTGCGTTTAAAGAAGGGCAGCCAATCCACCCCCTGAGTATAACAGCGAAAGCGGCGCGGAGCCGATTTTCCGGGGGCCTGGGCCTAATGGGCTCAATTCAAGGGGAATGAGGTGTCGCTGCTGCTGGACTGGGTGGGCGCGCCCCCGTTGACCGTGGTTCTCGGGCTGGCGTTGCTTCCGGACACGCTGAGCACGACGTTGGTGCCTGGGGCGAGAGGCTGAGAGTTGTCGGTCACGTAGGTCGGAGCGGAAAGAGGCACGGCTTCGGCATCGAGGGTCGCCCCAATGATCTGGGTGGAGTAGATGCGCGGGTCATTGGAAAGCGCGACATACTCGAGGCTCGCCGTTCCCGTCGCGGTGCCGGTGAGGTCGGCATTGCCGACTGACGTGCTGAAGTTGCTTTGGGCCGGAGCGAATGGACCCGCGTACGAGGCTCCATCCGCGGTCGGACTGGAACCGTCGAGCGTGTAGAATATGGCGTAGGCCGGCTGACCTGAAGGAAGGGTGTAGGCCGGCACATTGGCCGTTAGCACAATGCCCGTATCGGCCGGGTCCGATAGGTCGGATAACGTGAAGCCATACAGATCGGCTTGCCCGTCGGCTCGGCCGTAGGTGATGACGAGTTGCATTGAGTACTGGGCCGTGACGGCGATGCTCGGCGCGTATTGGGGATCGGTGTTGAACGCAGCCAGCGTGACCTGCGCCGGAAAGGTGGCCGGTGTCCAATTGAGGTTCGAATTGTCCCATTCGAGGCTGTTGACGGTCGGCGTCGTCCCGTCGGTGGTGTAGCGGTACACGGTTCCAGGTGGATTGTTGGAGGGAAGCGCGGCCACGTTATTGAGCGGAAAGGACGCGCCGGTCAGGTCGCCCGTAATGGTGAACGACGGCGGCGAGAGCTGCGTCGCATTCACCACCGCCGCGGGACCCGAGGTTTCGACCGCAAATCCGATGCCCGCGCCGCGGGTCGCCTGGGTTCCCGACGCGCTCACCGCGTAATCGATCGCATCCACCGCGGCCGAACCGCCCAAATCGGATCGCGCCAGGTTGCTCTGCTGCGACACCGCCCCGACTTCGAAAGCGGCTAGGCGGTCCCGCGTGACGGTGAGGCTGGTGTCGGAACCCAGCGACACGACCGTGCCAGTCGACCCAGCCTCATTAATGGCTCCCGTCAATGGATTGCCCACCACGGAGGGATTGATGCCCTGCAGGGCGACTTCCGATTGGAAAGTGGCGTACGCATTGCGCTGCGAGGCCGACGCCGCCGCGATCCGATGTCCGGCCACCGCCCTCGACATCAGGAGGATGCCGGCGGTCGCCATGCTGAAAAGCAGAAAAGCGACGATCAGTTCGACGATTGTGAAACCAGCCTGACGTGGACGCTGGGAGGAAGGGGGGAATTTCATTGGCGGAAGGCTGTGGTGGAAACGAGGAGCACGCGCGGCGCGAGCAGTGCGAGCGCGGTCTTGACCTCCTCATCATCATTCATGGCAATGCTCAGCCCGTTGCCCAGGGGGCTGGCGGGCCCGTAAAACGAAAAGTGCCCAAACCAGCTTTCGGAGCCGGTCGCCACTGTGGTCGGATCGAAAAAGAGGGCCCCCTCGAATTGGCTGTTGTCGAAGCTCGCGCTGCAATTTTCGAGGTAAAAGATCGCTGGCCGCGTGTTGCTGCCGCTGAAGCTCACCGCCGTCTTGCCCAGGCTGCCGGCGGTGTTGCGGATCAGCAGGATGAAGGGAGTGCCGGCGCTCGCGCTCCCTTGGATGGTCACCGATCCGATACCTTCCGAATCGACGACCACGATCAGTTGGCTTTGGACGGCGGAGCAGTCGACGACGACGGAATTCCCGCTCGACGAGACTCCCGCGATGGTTGGGTTGCACGGATAGTTGCCGGGATTGCCGGGGTCGAAAGCGGGAAGCGAGAAATCGTAGACGGCCCCGGCCTCGGGGGTCGGATCGGCCCCCGAGACCGTCTGGTTGCCCGGATCCGCTTCCAGCTTCGCGGCGTTGATCAGTCCATCCTGGTAGGTGGTGCCCCACAGGTACTCATAGGCGTTCCAGGAAAAACTGACCTCATTACGGTACTCGTACGGCAGGATTTCCCCGCCCGACGGCGCATACAGATCCGGGTACGCGGTCGGGTCGTTCGCCGGATTGTTCGAAGTCACGACAAGGGTCGAGACATTCTGGCCGAAAGTGCCCGGCGGCACGGTCGGCGCCTGGGAGGGGATCGTGCCGCTTGCCGGCAGCCCGTAAGCGATGACATCGATGTTGGTGAGTGGCACCGAAAACACGTCCGCGTCCACGAGATAGGTCCAATTCTCATCGGTTGCCTGGGTGGTCGTGCGGCTGAACGTGTACGTGTAGCGGCCCAGGTCGGCCACCGGTCCCTGGATAGCCAGGGAGGTGAACAGATTGCCCATGCCTGCTATCCCGCGCGGGGCGGTGGAAAAATACGCCGGCTGCGAGGCCGCGGCCGGTGTTCCGAAAGGAAAGAAGGGATTGGAGGGCGGAGCATCCGCCGATTCCAGCGCGACGCTCACGCCGCTCGGAAAGGTCATCGCGCCAAGCCGGTTCCCAATCTCCGTCTGAATGGAGTTCGTACTATCGGTCGGGGCGGTCTCGTCGATCGCAAGAATGCTCTCCTTGACGATCTGCGCGATCCCGTTCTTTTCGACCGTCTGCGAGTTGAAGGTGTCGAACGCGTCGCCGCTCATGCTGACGGCGTAGTTCATCTGGAAGTTGGCCACCAGGATGAACACGGCGACGATCGCGAAGAGCAGCACGGCGATGCTCGCCATGCCGCGCTGGTCGTGGATTTTCTTGCGGTTCGGGTTCATCGCACCTGCGGCAGAAAATACACGAAGCGGGACACGCAGGTGATCTGACCCTGAGGGTCCTGGCCGGCCAGGACGTAGGGATCGGCGAAGATCACCCGGGTCGGCCCCTCCTGATCGCGGTCCCAGACGGAATCGGTCCGGTACCAATAATGAGTCGCCCCCGGCCGTTGCGACCAAACATCCTCGTTGGCGGCATAGTAGATGCGATAGAACTCCGTCGGTGTGGTGCCGGTCGTCGAGTTCGTGACGGCGACGGGCGTTCCGCTCGACCAATCGTAAGCCTGGTAGGTCACTTCATAGAGCACCGAGGCCTCGCCGTTCAGCGTGGCCGTATAGCGGCGCTGCTGGGTGATGGAGGTGATGCGGGACTGGCCCTGCACCGTGAGAATGGTGAAGTCGGCCGGATCCGGGTTCGATGTCAGATAGGGAGCGAACTGCAACGCGTTCAGTTGACGCTGATCCCAGGAGGAGTAGCCCTGGAATGGGTCGCTGCCGACCGCCGCGGTCAGCTCGGTGTCCTGGAAGCTCTCCGACAAGGCGCTTGAAGGGCCATTCGGGTCGAGGGTGGGATGGGTGCGCTGGCCGCCGAAAACGAGAATGCTGTCGGCCTGGTCCACCGATTCGGTGAACTGGGTGTGCAAATCGACGGCCTGCCGGAAGTCGCTGAAGCTCGGGGCCTGCGTATAGACGTTGCCATTGTAGGTCACGTCCGGATGGCCTTGGAAACGGAAAAGGGTCGCGGAGCCATAGGTCAGCGCCGCCATCATCAGGACGAAGAGCAGCATCGTCCCAATCCCCTCGATGAGGGAAAAACCCTCGCAGCGCCCTAGAGGTGAAGCCTTTTTCATGGCGGTGGGCCGCTGCGGCCGCTTGGGACGGGCCAAGGCGGGCGCCTCGGCACGCGAATTTTCAATACGAGACCGTCGTCCCACTGGGCCCCGTGATCACCACTTTGGTGTTCAGCGTCTGGCCAAGAGTCATGGTATAACCCGATGGCTCGTAGCTGGAGAGGCTCGACGCGGCGAACGGCACGTATTGCGAAATGAGGAGATACTTATCGGAGGAGTCCGACGCGGCTTCCCAGGTGGTCTCCGCGTTGGCGACACGAAGGAAATAGGTTTGCTGCGCCTGATTCATCGCCTGGGCGACGCCGATGGCCTGCTGGTCCATCCCGGAGGACCGCAGGCCATAAATGGCCGGGTAAGCTAACCCGGCCAGCAAACCGATGATGATCGTCATCCCGACCGCCTCGATTATGGTCAGCCCGTCGCGTCGGCCGGTGGTTCCGGCAGACCGCCGGAATGTGCCGAACAAACGGGCTTTCCAAGGGATCATGGACAGCGATCGGACTCGGTTAAGTTAACGAAATCGACGATGAGGTTACGGAGTCGAGCCCGTCGACTTCCAGGTGATGGACGTCACAGTGCCGGAACCATCATCCGTCACCGTATACGTATAGGTATCGGCGGAGAGCGCGGCCGCCGAGATCGGCGGCGTCATCTTATAGCTCACTCCAGCGCTGCTGGTCCCCACGGCACCGGCGACCCCGGCGTTAAGCAACGTAAGGGTAGGCGTCGCGTCGGTGGCGGTGTCGGCCACTGCGGTGCCGTTGATGTTGGTGATGATGCCACCTGCATCTGTCACGGGAACGCCACCGGCCAATATCGAAGCGGTCACTGTATCCAAACTCTGGACGTTCTGCGCGATCGCGTTCTTGTTGGCCGTGCTGACCAGGCTTCCGATGTAGGTGCCGCCCAGGGCGCCCAGGATGCCGACGATGATGATGATGCCGATGAGTTCCGCCGTGCTTAAGCCGCGAATCTTGTGATTCCGGCCGCTCAGCGAACGATTCCGAATCAATTTACGGATGAGTTGCATTTGGACCTTTCAGGTGAGTTGAGTTGTTCTTGGTTTCTGACGTTCGGCGCCGGAATGGAAGGAGCCGTGGCACAAGTCTAGCACGGGGTGCGACGAACCCGGACCATCCTCATCGCCTTTTTTGCGCCGATCGCAGATATCTATATGCGGGCGCCCGTCGCCGTCGTTGTCGCTCATGGTGGCTATTCCCAAGGCGTTACGAAAACCAGCTAGGGATAACCCCTCATTTATGCCCCCCCGAAATGACTCCAAGC
>JBOHXF010000413.1:0-1524 GCA_050737455.1 Opitutaceae bacterium
GGCCAGTTGAGCAGGAAGAACTCCCCGGCAAACCAGGCCACCATCCAGACCGCCTGCAGGGAGCGCATCCCGCTGCAGGCCTCCTCGATCCCGACCATTCCCGTGCTCACGACGATCACGTTGCCGCTCACCATCGCCGGATGGCCCGCCGCCGACACCAGCTCCGCCGCGAGGCGCGCGTTCGCGCCGGAAAGATGCTCCACGATCCAGGTTTTCACCGGGGTCGGCCACGTGAGGGCCGTCAGAAGGAAAAGGGGGGCGAACGCAAACTGCGCCGCCCAGGCGAACCCTCCGACGCGCGTCAGGGCGCCCAGCGCGGCCAAGGCCGCCCCCGCCGCGCCCCACCACTGCGCGGTGGGCCACATCGCGTTGGCCTCCAAGACGGGCAGGTCCGCGGCCCACAGCGTGAGGCCGGCCGCCAGAAGCCAGGCCCCTAGGATCGGACGGCCGCGGCCGCCGGGCGGGTCCGCCCGCCTCCAGCGTTCGGCGAACAGGTAGGCCGCGAGCGGAACGACCCCCCACCCATAGGCCTGATCGGGCAGGATCGTCCAGGCGCGCGACCAGCGCCAGACCAGCGGCCCCCAGAGCGCGGCGGCGGCGGCCAGCGCCGCCCAGGCGCACTTCGCCGGAACGCGGCGCATCTAGTCCGCGGGAACGCGCGCCCGGTAGAACGCATCGCACATCGCGTAAATGTCCTTCGCGGAACTCATGGTGAGCGCCTGGGCGGCGAGCGCCGTGGCCTCCGACATCTTCATCGCGCGGATCAGAAACTTCACCGTCGGGATCCAGATCGGGGTCATGCTGAGCTGCCGCACGCCCAGGCCGATCAGCAGCGGCGTGAACACCGGGTCCCCGGCCATTTCTCCGCAGACGCTCACAGGGATGTTCCGGCCGCGCGCCCCCTCCATGATCTGGCGGAGCGTGCGGAGGACCGCCGGGTGCGTCGGCTCGTACAGATGGGCGATGCGGTCGTTCCCGCGGTCGATCGCAAGCAAGTATTGGATGAGGTCGTTCGTGCCGATGCTGAAGAAATCGCACTTTTCCGCGAGCAGGTCCGCGATCGCCGCCGCGCTCGGAATCTCGACCATGGCGCCGACCGGCATGGCGTCGTCGAACGGCACCGCCTTGGCGCGGAGCTCGGCCTTGCACTCCTCCAGGAACGCGTTGGCACGCACCATCTCGTCCAGCCCGCTGATCATCGGGTACATGAGCTGCACCTTCCCGTGCGCGCTGGCGCGCAGGATCGCCCGAAGCTGGTCCTTGAAAACCTCCGGCGTCTCCAGGCAGAAACGGATCGCCCGAAAGCCCATGAACGGATTGGCCTCCCTGAGGGAGAGCCCCGGAATGTGCGCCATCGGCTTGTCCCCGCCGAGGTCCAGGGTCCGGATGACGACCGGATCGGGCGCAAGGGCCTCCGCCACCTGCTTGTACGCGAGAAACTGCTCCTGCTCGGTGGGCACCCGGGAAGCGCTGAGGAACAGGTATTCCGAGCGGAAAAGGCCGACGCCCCGCCCGGCGTACTGG
>JBOHXF010000414.1:0-7165 GCA_050737455.1 Opitutaceae bacterium
GCTTTGGGCCACCGAACAGCTCGGCTCCTTCATGGGCTTTGCGCCCGGCAACCCGATGGGAGGGCCATCACGGCCTTCCGCGGGCTGGGAGAAGGCGCTGCGCGGCAAAAACCTCTTTCCGCTGCGCGTGGTTTTGCGGCGTGGCGGCAAGGAAGTCTTCCGGATGGAGGCGGTGTCGGTCAGGAAGGAGAGCCTTCCCGCAGGCACGTTTGAACCGCCGGCGGGCTATCGCGACATCGGGTCCATGATGCCGGGCGGCATGATGCCGGCCGGGGGGGGCGCTCCCGGAATGTGAATCGCTGTCCGGCGCGGGCGCGGTCACAGTCCGTCGTCGTCGGTGGGATGGGACAGGTGGAGCTCCTGGCAGGCCCGCAGGTACGCGGCCGCGGACCACGCCTGGCAGACCTTGCCCATCGGCCGCCCGGTTTCCGCGTGCATCCACTCGTTGAATTCCCATTCGCGGCTCTTTCCGAGCCGGTTCAGCTCGGCGAGCTTGACCAGTTCGTGGCAGGCGATGTCGCGAAGGCCGAGCCGGTGGATGAACCGCACCCATAGCCCGCCGATGAACGGCCAGATCCCGCCATTGTGGTAATGGTGGGGGAGGTTGAGCAGGTTGACCGTGTAATAGGTCCGCCAGTCGGGATCGCCCGATTGCACCGTCGGGTAAAGATTCGCGACCGGCCAGGGGCGGTTGACGCCGACGCCCCACATGAACCGGAACGCGGTGCGGGCGCGTTCGACGTCGATGACGTTCATGAGGAACGCCAGGAGATTGCCGAGGACGTCGCACCGCCAGTTGAATGCGAATGGGGTGATCTCCGCGATGAGGTACTGGGTGTCCCCGAGGGCAACCTGGCGGTCGGCGAACGTCCGGCCGCGGTCCGGGTCGCCGCGGGTCGAGGGCCAGAACGCCGTGCGGATCCGTCCGGCCACATATTGCGACCGCCGCAGATAATCCGCGGCCCGGTCGAACTCCCCCTGATATTCGAGCAGCCGGCCGTAGAACACGTTGGTCCGGTACCAGAGCACCTCGTCGTACAGGATCTGGTAGCTGCGGCCGAACAGATCGGTCCAGTCCCCGGCCTCCGGCACCTCGAGGAGGCCGTCCTGGTTGCTGTCGTGCGCCCCCAGCCAGTCGACGATCTTCTGCAGGGTTCCCGAGTAGTCGTTCAGGAGCGTCAGATCGCCGGTGAACGTGGAGTACTGGTACATCGCGATGATGAGCCACAGTCCGCTGTCGACCGAGCAGATGCCGCCGACCCCCGAATAGTCCGGCAGGCCCGTGTCGATGTTGACGTTCGCCGGCACCTGCCCGTTCGGCGCCACGGCGTCGAGCAGGGTCCGGAGTGTGCGCTGCTGCGCCTCGCGCAGGTCCGGATCGTCCATCTCGATCGTCTCCGCCACCGTGAAGCAGCCGTCGCGCGCCCAGACGCTGCGATAGTTCGCGTCGGTGCCGGTCACCGCGTTGTCCTCCAGCGAAGAGGCGGAAAAGCCCAGGGGCGTGATGTTCTTGCGCAGCGCGACCAGAGCCTGGCGGTACCCTTCGGCGATGAGCTCCTGCTCCTCGGACCGGAGCGAGCGGAAGGCCTCCGGATTGAACAGCATGCCGCGCCAGGGGGCCCGATACAGCTGGCCCGGTCGCGGGCTTTTCAGCCGCGGAACGTCCGGAATGACGCCGAAATGCTTGAGGCCCTCCAGCAGGCCGTCGGCGAGGATCTTGCGCGAGACGAAGACCGGCAGCTTCACCACGGCCTCGAACAGCTCGGGCTGGGCGTTCTCGACCACGATGCCGTTGACCCCCGGCAGGAGGAACATGCTGCTGTCGTTCGCCGTGTCGCCGGCCACGAGCACCTGCTCGGCCGGGATGCCGAGCCGCCCGAAAAGCCACGCGAGCGCGTTGCCCTTGTTCGCCCGCGCCGGAAGCACGTCCAGGTCGCGGAGGCTGGAATAGATGACGTTCACCTCCAGTCCGGCCTCACGAAAGAGCTGCCTGAGAGAGTCGATCTTCTCGCGGCTCGCGTGATGCAGGTACCAACTCGACTTGTAGGGGTGGAGGAACTGGGGCGGCTGTCGCTCGATTCCCGGGATCGAAATCATGATCGCCTCGACCTTGGCCAGATCCCAGCCCTCCCCGAACTGCTTCGCGAACTCCGGTTCGCAGTGGTTGCGCCGCAGGTCGTGCAGCTCGGTCCCGACCCCGCCGATGATGTAGTCGGGCTTGGGGAGCCGCCGGCTCGACACCAGGGCGAGCGTGTTCGCGGCCGGCCGGCCGGTGTTGAGGACGAGCACCGGCCGCGTCTCCGCGGGCAGCCCCTCCCAAACCTGCATGAAACGCTGGGTCGACTCGGGATTGCCGAGCAGCGTCCCGTCGAGATCGGTGGACAGCAGGCGGATGAGTATTTTTTCGGGCATGACGGCCGCATCGCCCGCTTGCGCGCGTCGCGAAGGCAATGTGGTCCCCGAAGATGCCCAGGAAGGCGGCGGGATCAATCCCGATCAGGGCGCGTCGAAAGGGCGCCTTCCCGCGGCACGCGGACGGGTTTGTATCTTCTCGTTTTTCATGGGGAAGCGCTCATATTTGCGACTGTGCTTGAGAGCCTGAAGCTTGGCGCGCGCTACGAGGGCCTTCTTTACCTCGTAGAGTCGGCGCGCAATCCGCCCATGCTTCGGCCCCATTGCCATGTGGAGCTGGAGCTGAATCTCGTCGTCCGAGGATCGATCAGCTATGTCGTCGGCGGACGGCGGTTCACGTTCGGCCAAGGGGCGCTGCTCTGGCTCTTCCCGGCGCAGGAACATCAGCTCGTGGACCGCACGCCGGACGCACAGGCTTACGTCGCGGTGTTCAAGCCGTCGCTGATCGCGCGCTCCTGCCGGAGCCCGGAGTACGCGCGGCTCAAGCGCAAGACCGCCGAGGGCGATGGCGTCGTGCACACGGTGCTGCCGCCCGACGCGTTCGTGCTCGTTCGAAAGATCATGGACGGGCTTATGGAGGGGGCGCCCGATTCCGAGGTGCTCAACCGCGAGGCCGGTTTTGGCGTCGGTTCAGGCTTTCACTTCGGCCATCGCGATCCCGACCGGCTCAACGCCGGACTGCATTATCTGCTTCTGACCTGCTGGCGGCATCAACGCGCCGGGAGCGTCCCGGGCGGGGCGGTCGAGCTGCACCCGGCCATCTGCAAGGCGCTCGAACGGCTTACCGCGGCGGAAGACGCCCCCGGCCTCCGTGAATTGGCGCGGCTCTGTGGGACCAGCGAGGCGCACTTCAGCCGGCTGTTCGCCCGGCAGGTCGGGGTGCCCCTGGCCCGCTACCGCAATTCGCTGCGCCTCGAACGCTTCTTCAAGCGCTACCGCGGGCCGGGCTGCCAGACGATCTCGGAAGCGATGTACGCCGCGGGGTTCGGCAGCTACGCCCAGTTCCACCGGGTCTTCCGGCAGGCCTACGGCCGCGGCCCGCGCGAGAGCCTGCGCCCTCAGAATTCGTCGTAGGCGACCTGGTCGGCGGCCACGCCGAGCCCCGAGAGCATCCGGGTGCAGGCTTTGATCATCATGGGCGGTCCGCAGAGGTAATATTCCACCGACTTGGGATTGGGGTGGTCCTTCAGGCCGCGTTCCAAGACGACCTCGTGGATGAAGCCGACGTGGCCGGTCCAGCGGTCTTCGGGCTGCGGCTCGGACAGGGCGAGGTGGAACCTGAAGTTCGGATGGGCGGCGGCGAGCCCGCTGAAATAGTCCGCATAGAACACTTCCTGTGCCGCGCGGGCGCCGTACCAGAAGCTCACCTTGCGATGCGTCTTCTCGGTTTCGAGCAGGTGCGAGAGATGAGCCCGGAGCGGAGCCATGCCGGAGCCGCCGCCGATGTAAATCGCCTCCTTCTGCGTCGGTTTGATGTGAAAATCCCCGAACGGCCCGATCGCGGTGACCGCGTCGCCCGGCTTCAGGGCGAACAGGTAGGCGGAGCCGGCGCCTGGCGGACAATCCTGTCCGGGAGGCGGGGTCGCGATGCGGACATTGAAGCGGAGCGCGCTCTCCGTAGCGGAATTGCCCGCAAGCGAATAGTTGTTGCGGCGGCCGGAGCGGGGGTTGCGCGCGACCAAGTCGAACACGTGCTGCCGTTCCCACACGGCGGCGTAGGGTTCGGGGATGTCGAAGTCGCGGAAACGGATTTGCCCGTAGGAGGGAATGTCGAACTGAAGATAATCCCCGGGAGCGAAGGCGATTTTCGCGGAAGCGTCGGCCGGTTCGAGAAGGAGTTCCTTGATGAAGGTTGCGACGGAGCGGTTCGAGACGACGCGCAGATGCCGGAGCTCCGGGGGCCGCGCGCCGGCGCCGCCGGGACGGGCGAGGTTCAGATACAGCCGCCCCCGGCGCTCTTCGGCGGGGTAGGTGACCAACCCCCGGCATACCGGCGGCCGGGCGGGAGAGCCGTCGGCGAGACGAAACCGGCCGTTATGCTTGGGGCACTCGATCTGCCTGCCGATCACCAAGCCCCCGGCAAGGTGGGCGTTGCCGTGGGTGCAAAGCCCGTCGGTGGCGTAAACCCGGCCCTCGGCATCCCGGTAGAGCGCGTACGTTTTTTTCCCGTGATCCAACCGTGCGACGCCCTCCCGCTCCAGGCGGTCGGCGGCGCCGATTTCGATCCAGCCTTCGGCGTCCGGCTGGGCGTCCGTCGCCCACCCGCCGCGGTCGGCCCGGCGCTCGGGACGGGCAGGGAGCTTTCGCTTTGCGTGATAAGCGGGGTCTTTCCGCTGGCGGAAAATCGTCGGAACGATCTCGCGATAGGCCTCGAACAGTCCGTGGTAAGGGGGCGGCATGTCGTCCTTGACCAGCGCGTGGAGGCGGGGCAGCGCGTGGTACGGCACCAAGGGGAACATGTGGTGCTCCACATGATAATTCATGTTCCAGTAAAGGAACCGGTGGATGGGATTCAGATACACCGTCCGGCAATTGAGCCGGTGGTCGAGCACGTTCTCGGCCAGCCCCGCGTGCTGGGTGAGGCCGTAGCCGACGGCCAGCCATGAGCCGAACAGATTGGGCAGGCCGACGTACATCAGCGGCAGGAGGCTGCGCGTGGCGGCCGCGAGCCCGGCCACGCCCAGGTAGATGAGGACGTAAATCCGGGCCTTGAAATAGATGGCCGGGAATTCGCTCTCGGGAACGTAGGTCGTCTCCTCGGGCAGCATCCGGCCGCACGCGTGCGTGAAAATCTGCCGAAAGTACTTCCGGTAAACGCCGAGATTGAAGAAGCCGAGGGCGATCCGCTTGAGATCGGGCGGCCGGGGCACCGCGATTTCGGGATCGCGGCCCACGATGATGGTGTCGCTGTGGTGCCGCGTGTGGCTCCACCGCCATAGCGTCGACTCCCGCATCACCATGAACGAGGCGATCTCGTAGAGGGCGTTGTTCAGCCAGTCGGTCCGGAACGCCGTGCCGTGGCCGAACTCATGCCAGCGGGAGTCGGAGCACGAGGCATAGAGCACCCCATAGGCCGCGAACGGGAGGATCGCCCACCATGAGCCCCAGAGGCTGTAGCCGCAATACCCGGTGCCGATGAGAAGGGCGAACCAGAGGACGGTGTCGCGGAAGGCGGGCCCGTTGCGGCGTACGAGCAGGCGGCGCATCGCCTCGCGCGGTACCGGGCATTGATACCAATCGGCCTCGGCGAGGCCCTTTTCCACGGCCCGGGCGGCATTCACGCCGGTCAGGCTGTATTCGAGGCCCGGGGCGGCCGCCTTTCGGCGGCCGGAGCGGAACCGCGACTTCGTCGGAGCAAGAGGCATCGGGACCATTCTAACCGCGGCGACTCCCGGCGGTCTTCTCGGCGACCCGCAAAAACCTCGCATTTCTTGCGCCTTGGGCGTCGTCATAGGCGCGGCGGCCGGCAGGCTCGAATGGGGGTTCGGCATCTTTCCGGCTTCGAGCCGGCATTCCAGCCGCCGGAGGCGGGCGGGGGACGCCGCGGGCGAATCCATCTGGGGCCTCCTTGGGAGTCCAAAACATCTGGAATATGCTGGCAAGACTGGTACCTGATCTGCTTTTGAATTCGGTTTGACCCGGGGCCCAGGGCCCCAAGCAATCCCTCGCCCCTCAACGAAATCCATGAAGCTCTTCACCCGTGTTTCGAGAACGCTGGCCATCTGTATTATGGCCGGCTTTCTGCTCCGCCCCGAGGCGTCGGCCAAAAGCGCCCCGCCAGCCGCCTCGCCGCCCGCAGCGACGCTCGCGCAGCGGGTCGCCGCCCTCGAGGCCTATATCAAGAACACCGACCCGACGGCCGCCCTTCGGGACGCCCAGGGCAACATCCCGCCGGGCCTGGCGCTGCCGATCGCAGGGTCGCCGGGACCGGGGCCCAACGCATGGCAGATGACCGCAGCCGCGTTGGTCCTTTTCATGACGCTGCCCGGCCTCGCCCTGTTCTACGGCGGGCTCGTCCGGCGCAAGAACCTCCTATCGGTCATGGCTCAGTGTTTTCTGCTTGCGGGGCTCGTGACCATCCTCTGGTGGATTTGCGGCTACAGCCTCGTGTTTCATCGCGGCAATCCGATCCTCGGCGGGCTCGGCTTCGCGTTTCTCGACCATGTCACCTCGGCGCCCAACCCGGATTATTCGTTCTGGGTGTCGCACAACGTGTACGCGATGTACCAGCTCATGTTCGCGATCATCACGCCCGCCCTGATCGTCGGCGCCATCGCCGAACGCATGAAGTTCTCGGCCATCTTCCTGTTCATGTTCCTTTGGATGTTCGTCGTCTACTTCCCGGTGGCGCACATGATCTGGGGCGCCGACGGGCTCATGAACGGCGTGTTCAACGGCGATGCTAGGATCAAGGCCATCGATTTCGCGGGCGGGACCGTGGTGCACATGACGTCGGGCTGGTCCGCGCTCATCCTGTGTCTGATCCTCGGCAAGCGCATCGGCTTCGGCCGGGTCAATCTGGCGCCGCACAGCGTCGCCCTCTGCATGATCGGCACCGGCATGCTCTGGGTCGGCTGGTATGGGTTCAACGCGGGCAGCGCGGTCGGGGCCGACGGGATCGCCGCGAACGCCTTTACCACGACGACGCTTGCCACGGCGGTCGCCTCGTTCATCTGGCCGATGGCCGAGTGGCTGACCAAGGGCAAGCCGAGCGTCCTCGGCTTTTGCTCGGGCGCGGTCGCCGGCCTTGTCG
>JBOHXF010000415.1:0-2798 GCA_050737455.1 Opitutaceae bacterium
CCTTGGAGGTGACGACGTACTTCACGGTGTCGTAGCCCAGAATCTTCTCCCGGGACGTGGTCACTTGGAGGCTCGCGCCTTTCCCCTCGCCGCCACCGCTTCTTCCCATCGCCGGATTCGTCCCGGCCGCCATCGGCCACGGCCGGATCAGGTACATCCGCTGGGCGGGCATGAGGAAAATCATCCGGGAGTCGGCCCTGTCCATGATGACCGAGGCGGCCGGGGCCCCTTCGCGTTCGATGTCGATCCGCGAACAACCGGCCTTGATATGGAAGTCCATCTTACTAGCCGCCTGGTTCCCGCTCGTCATTTTCATCTCCACCGTGCCTTCGAACGAGGAGGCCCGAACGACGGGCGGCAGCAGCAGCGCGCAGCCGAGCATGAAAGCGAGGGGTAGTTTCATGCCCGCGATCGTGTCCCGCGTCTCCCCGCTTGCAATTGCGTTCCGGAGGGCAGGGAAAAAATCCCGCCCGCCCGCATTGAAGCGCCGCTTCCGACAAATATTCCTTGAGCGCGGAAGCCCCGTCCGGTAGCATTAGTGCGGCGATGGAATCCGCCGGCCCCCGGGGCGAAACGCTCCGCTCATCCAGGAGGGGGGTTGATGACTCCTGTTTGAAGTTATTCATGGTTAGGAAGTCATGCGTCTTTACTTTTTCATCGCAATCGGCGGCGCGATCGGAAGCGTGGCCCGGTTCTTCATCTCGGGCATCGTGGCCAACCGAATCGGCACCACGTTCCCGTGGGGCACATTCGTCGCCAACGTGACCGGCTCCTTCATCATCGGGTTCTTCGCGACCTTGACCGCGCCGGAGGGGCGGTTCTCGGCCAGCGGCGAATTTCGTCAGTTCTTCATGACGGGCGTCTGCGGAGGTTATACCACATTCTCCTCGTTCAGCCTGCAGACCCTCAACCTCGCCGACGACGGCGAATGGCTCCAGGCGGGTGGAAACGCCGGGCTCTCGCTCGTCACCTGCCTTGTGGCCGTCTGGCTGGGCCACGCGGCGGCCGAGTGGATCAACCGGGTCAAGGGGGCCTGAGCTGGAGCCGCGCAATTCATAGGCCGGCTTCGCGCAATCCTTCCGGGCCAACCTTTTCCCGACGCGCCCATGAAGGCATCGAGGTTCCCCGGCGTCCTCCGCCAGGCGCATTGTGCAATCGCCACCAAGTCGCCGGCTGATTGCGGCCGAGCGCCCGGCCCGTCGCCGCGCTTTACAACGGCGCCGTCTTCCCTAGGGTTACGGATGGCAATGGAGTTTGCCTGCCGCCTCCGGCGGTGAAACGCCATCCGGGCTAATGACTCCTACCGGACGGGTCCGCCCGTCCGCGTAGCGTATCATGAATACACCGTCGATCGAGGACGCGCCTCTTTCCCCAAGCCCGCCGGTTCCGCCGGAAACCTGGACGAACCCCCGGGATGGTTCCGTCCTCCGCCTCATTCCCCCGGGGGAGTTCATCATGGGCTCGACCCCGGAACAGATCGAGGCCGCCCGCGGCCTGGACGCCGCCGGCCCTCTCCATACGCTCGGGCACGAAGGCCCGCAGTGGCTGCCGTCCCCGCCCGCGTTCTATCTGGCCGTGTTCGCGGTCACCAACGCGCAATTCGCCCGCTTCCTCAACGAAACCCGGACCCCGACGGAGCGCTTTGCCGAATGGATCGCGAACCCCGAAGGCCTTACTCCTCCGAAGCGGGGCGCGGGCGACTACCGCGTCAAACGCGGCTATGGGCGCCATCCGGTCGCGCACATCACGTGGTTCGGGGCCAACGCTTATTGCCGGTGGGCGGGCCTTCGGCTGCCGAGCGAGATCGAATGGGAGAAGGGCGCGCGAGGTCCGGACGGACGGATCTTCCCGTGGGGCGACGCGTGGTGCGAAGACCGGGTCCGCTGGTACGGCGGCGACCGCCCCGATGAGGAAACGACCGCGCCCGTGGATGCGTATCCGGAAGGGCGGTCGCCCTACGACTTGTTCCAAATGAGCGGCAACGTGGACGAATGGTGCCAGGACTATTACCGGCCCCGCTCGTACGCCCGGTACGCGAGCGGAGACCTGCGCCCGCCCAGCACGGGTTACGGCCGGGTCGTGCGCGGCGGCTCCTGCCTGCGGCGCGAACGGCTGGTCTTCCGGTGCGCGATGCGCCGGGGCAATCCGGCGGCCGTCGTGAACATCGTCTACACCGGCTTTCGCTGCGCCCGCGACATCTCCGCGATCGGCGCCCGGACGGGCGCCGGTCAGGATTCGGCGGCCCGATCCCCGTGAGCCCTCCCGAAGCGATCTTGACCGCCGAAGACGGGGCGGCCGAAACCCGGCTCCAGTCCTATGAGCGCCTGAAGCTGGCTCTGGGCGCGCAGGTGCGGCTGCTCCGAGAGAGCCTTAAGGGCCGGGGCGACGCGCAGCGCGCCGAGCGGTGCGACGCATTGATGACTAAATTGGCCGAGGACCGCTTCACTCTCGCGGTCCTCGGCCAGTTCAAGCGGGGCAAAAGTTCGCTCATGAACGCGGTGATCGGCCGGGAAATCCTGCCCGTAGGGCTCCTGCCGCTCACTTCGGCCATCACCGTGCTGCGCTTCGGTCCCAGCGAACGGCTGCTCGTGCGCCACGCGCATTGGGCCTTCCTCGAGGAAGCGCCGCTGGAGGAGCTCCCGAACTTCGTCACCGAAAAAGGCAATCCGGGCAACCGCCGCCAGGTCCAGGCGGCCTACCTGGAGTTGCCTCTGCCTTTCCTGCGCCACGGGCTGGAGTTCGTGGACACCCCCGGGATCGGTTCCGCGATCTCCGCGAACACAGCGACGACCCACGCG
>JBOHXF010000416.1:0-12378 GCA_050737455.1 Opitutaceae bacterium
GGTCACTCGTCTTTCGGATCATCGACTCATCGTGGGAGCCCGGAAGAAATTGCTTGGCCAGGCCGCTGCCCGAACCGACTTCAAGGCATGGGCCGACGTCCGCGGGCGCAAGCCGCTGGCGGATGCCGGCATAGAAGGAGCCGTAGATCTCGCGCAGCAGGGGCTTGCGCGCCCAGTGGTCCGCGTTCCGGATCGCCTCGGTCTCGTGGCGGCGGATGGGAATCGCCGGGGGGGCCATGGCTCAGCCGATGAATTTCACGCGCATGGCTGCGAAAACCGCCATCCGCAGCAGGATCCAGCCATGGCGGAACCGCCGGATATTGGTCTCCCCGTAGGTCCGTTCGCGGTAGCGGATGGGCACGTCGGAGATCTTCAGGCCCAGCTTGCTGGCTCCGAAAAGAAGGTCGAAGTCTCCGAAGGGGTCGAAATCCCCGAAATAGCCCCGCTGGGCGCGGATGCGGAAGTAATCGCTCCGGCGCAGCGCCTTCGTTCCGCACAAGGTGTCCTTGACCGGCTGGCCGAGCAGCCATCGGAAAATCCAGGCGAAGGCCTTGTTGGCGCACATGTTGAGGAAATTCATGGCACGCTGCTCCATGGGGTACACCAGCCGCGATCCGTTTGCGAACTCGGCGCGGTTGCCCGCGATCGCCTCATAGAACTTCGTCAGCTCCTCGGGGGGCGTGCTCAGGTCCGCATCGAGGATCATCAGGATGTCTCCACGCGCCGCAGCGAAGCCCGCGCGCACGGCGTCGGCCTTGCCTGCGCCCCCTTGGCGCAGCGCGACAATCGCCCGATCCGGATGCGCGGAACGCGCGAGTTCGATCTCCCGCCAGGTGTCGTCGCGCGAGCCGCCCTCGACGAACACGATTTCGGTCCAGGACCCCATCTCCGGAATCCGCCGCACCGCAGCCTGGATGTTGCCCGCCTCGTTGCGCGCGGGAACGACGACGGACACCGTGGGCGCCGCGGCGCCCGGTCGGGCGCGCCGCGCGGGCCGCGCCACCGCGAAGACCGCCAGGCAGAAGGGCGGCAGCAGAGGGGCGGCGAACCGGTTCAGGAGCCGGTCGATCCCCAGGAGAGGAACAGGACAGAGAATGGCGGCGCTCCGGTTGACGATCTCCCAGTCGGTCTGCGCCGCGAAGTTCGCGACGTCCTCGCTCGCGAGCCAATTGCACGGGCCGATTTCGGAGCGCAGGCCGAAGCGGGCCGCCAGACCGAGCGCCGGGCGCCAGAGCTGATTCTGGAAACTCACCAGAATCCGGGTCCTGTCGTGGGCGACGGCCTGCGCCCGTTCGAGCAAGCGGTGCACATCCGCCGCGAAATTCAGCGTGTCGGAAACGATGATCGCATCGAAAGTCCGCTCCAGGAGCAGATGCTCCCCCGCCTGCCGGAAAAACTCCCCGTGCGGAAGCCGCTCCCGCGCCCGCGCAAGCCTCCGCTCGGACAGGTCCACGCCGGTGACGTCCCGGTTCGGCAGGAGCGCGAGCAGATCGCCCGCCCCGCAGCCGATCTCGAGCACGCTCGCGTCGGCCGGCACCAGGTAGCGCAGGCGCCGGGCCACGGCCGCACGGTAACGGCGGGCCGCCCATGAAAGCCCGACGGGCGCCCTTTCGGCCGCCGCCGCCACGGCCTCCAGGTGCTCGTCCGCGAGCCGGCTGGACTCGATGGTGGGGGAAAGCGGCATCCGCGTCCTCTTCTGGCAGGCGGGCCGGCGATTTCAAGGCTGCGCCGGCGATTTTCGTGTTGCCCGTCCCGGCGCGATCCGTCGGAACAACCTCCGGGATGAAGTGTTTTTTCGATCTCAACGAGTCGGCGCCGCATTTCTGGAACTACGGGGAGATGCTCAAGGTGGCGATCCTCTCGCTGCGCCGACATACGGACCTGCAGCCGGTCGTGGTCTACGACGGCGGCGACAACGTGCTTGCCCGCTGGCTCGCCGGCTACGGGGTCGAGGTGATCCGGCATCGCTGCCGGCTTTATCCGGAATTGGAGCGGCTGGCCGCCGCGACCGGTGATCCCGCGTACCTGAACCACGGGCCAGGCATCCTGCTCAAGGCCGATCTCGCCGATCTTTGCTCCGCCCGGGGCTGGGGAACCGACCGTATCGTGTTCTGTGACTGCGACGTCATGTTCCTCGGCGATCCGGCGCCGGACTGGCCGGAGCTAGAGGGGGCCTGTTTCGCCGCCGCGCCGGAGGACGACCCCTCGGCGCCGGAGCGGCTGAACACGGGCGTCATGCTGATCGAGGTCTCGGCCATGCTTCCCCGGGCCGAGCCGTTCCGCCGATTTCTCGCCGGAATCCTGCCCGAAGCCGCGAAGGTGAGCTGGGACCAGCATGCCTACCGGCTCTTCTTCGGACGGGACGACTGGAGATCGCTGCGACCGGAGCTCAATTGGAAGCCGTACTGGGGCGTCAATCCCTCCGCCAAAATCCTCCACTTTCACGGGCCCAAGCCGTGGATGCGGGCGAACCGGGCGGCCGGGCCGCTCGACCCTCTCCATGCGCCCCTGGCGGGGCCGGGCTTCGCAGAATACTGCGCACGGTGGGACGCGTTCGTCGCCGAGGCGGTGCGCTGACCGCGGCGGATGTCGTGCGCGATCGCCGGCGCGGGTCGCGGACTCGTCCGTTTCCAAAGCGGCGGGCTCGTCGCGGCCCCGGCAGTCACTTCACGCCCCAGCCCACCACCCATACGCCCGGGGTGATGGTCTGGGTCTCGCGAAATCCCGCTTTTTTTAGGTAACACGAGATCTCAGGCACCGTGGAGCAGCGGCTGAGATGCCCCGGACGCTCCGCGGGCGGGACCGCGGCGCTCGCGAGGAACAGGGTCCATCCCTCGTCGCTTTCGAGGTTCGCGTTGTCGCACATGAAGCGACCTCCGGGCCTGAGCACCCGATAGGCTTCCCGCACGTACCCGTACCGGTCCCATTCGTCGAGGTGCATGAAGACTACGGTGCAATACACCGCGTCCACCGTGCCGTCCGGAACCGGCCGAAGATCGTACCCGTTGGTCGGCATAAGCTCCACGTTGGGCAGCCCGGCCAGACGGCGTCGCGCGTGCGCCAGCATGCTCTCGGAAACGTCGCAGCCGATCCACCGCGCGACGCGCGGAGCGACCACCTTCCCGACTCGCCCGACCCCGCAGCCGATCTCGAGGACCGTGTCCGCCGAACCCAGGCCGATCGTGATCTCGAGCATCTTTTCGGTGATGCCGGTCGCCCAGGCGAGCCTGGATTCGTCGGTGTAGCCGGCCACGTGCATCAGGGCCGAAGCCTCGGTTTGCGCAAGCTGGTTCCAGATGGATTTGTAATCCGGAGCGGGCATCGGCGCGACAGTGCGGGGCGCCTGCGAGGACACAAGTCGGGAGTCGGCCGGCGGTTTTTCGCCATTTGAGATTAAACTCGGGCCGGGAGCGTGCCGATGCGTGCTATGTTAAGGTAGCATGACCCCTCGCGCCTCCAACGCCCCCCAGACCCGCCCCGGCGTCACGCCGATTGGGAAAAGGGCCCGGGTCGAGGAGGAAATCACATGGGGGCGTCCTGTCTTTCGGCCGCCGCTGCTTGGCAATCCGCAGGTGATCCACGATCCCTTGCCGTTCCGGACCCAGAATTTCACAGCCCAGCGGATTGGCGGCGCGCACTGATCCTTCCCCCCTTCCCCCTTTTGGGGTTATAGTGTGTGTCGATCCCCGGACGAGCCTCAGGCTCGCCGGGGATTCGCATGAGGTTCCAACGGCGAAGGCGCGGCCTCAGCCCTGCGGAGCCCGGCCGGGATGCTTCATCGAACACGGCGGCGCTTTGGTGGAAAACATGGCGGTTCCACTGCGCATTTTCAGGTCAAAACCCGATCCGAAGACCGGCCATGCGCGGATTCAATCCGCCGTCGACCCACCCGCCGCGGGATCCGGATCAGGCCGGATCGATGAAATCCCGGTCGCGGTCGTCGCCCGAGGCCGCGGTCGGGAATCCCCCGCCACTCACGCCGCGGAAGCCCGCCGGGACGGCGCCGGCCTTGCCGTTGCCGGAATGCCCATTCTGGCCGTGGCGGGAACCCTGCTGGGTGGTGCGGATCCGCTGCCCGCCGGGCGCCGACCCGTGCTCCTGAGTCCAGCCGTTGTGGTTCCCGTAAATGACGGGCGTGACGACGTCGGCTGCCTTGCGGGGCTCGGCGGCGGCGGCGCCGTCGACCATGCGCATGAGATCCTGCACGGCGCTCTGCACCTGCTCGGCCTGAGCTTTGAGCTCGTCGCTGGAGGCGGCCGATTGCTGCGCGAGCGCGGCGTTCGACTGGGTGATGCGGTCCATCCCTGCGACCGTGCTGTTAAGCTGCGTGATTCCTTCGCTCTGCTCGTGGGAGGCCTGCGCGATGCCCGCGATCATCTCGTCGAGCTTGCGGATGCGCTCAACGATCGCGCCAAGCTTGGTCGCCATGCGGTCGCTGATCGTGACGCCCTGCTCGCTCTTGGCGGCCGAATCGGAGATTTTGTCGGCGGTCTCGCGGGCGGCCTGCGCGCAGCGCTGGGCCAGGGTCCGGACCTCGTCCGCCACCACCGCGAAGCCCGCGCCTGCCTCGCCGGCCCGCGCCGCCTCGACCGCGGCGTTGAGCGCAAGAATGTTCGTCTGAAAGGCGATCTCGTCGATGGTCTTGATGATCTTGGAGATCTCCGCGCTCGAGGCCTTGATGGCGGACATCGCGGCCTTCATCTCCTCCATCTCGCGGGCCCCCGCGTCCGCGGTCTCCCGGGCTTCCCCGGCGAGCACCTTCGCGCTTTGCGCGTTCTCGGAATTGCGCGAAGTCATGCTCGCCATCTCATGCAGTGCCGAGCTGCTCTCCTCGATGGCCGCGGCCTGTTGGCTCGCCCCGTCGGCCATCGACTGGCTGACCTGGGACACCTGGAGGGCCGCCGAATTGGTTCGGCCGGACTCCTTCGACAGCCGGTTGGCCACGGAGCCGATCGGCCGGGTGATGACGCGGGTGACGAACAGGGCGACGCCTAGGCACAGAAGGCAGCCTGCCAGCGTGCCCCAAAGCACAAGCTGCTGGTTGCGCATCTGCTCGCGGGTCGTGCGCTCCTCCAATCGTCCCTCCAAGTCATGGACCGCCTGGCGCACGTTCACGAGCGCGGCGGTGAACTGCGGCGCGATCCGGTCGAGTCCGGTGGCGATCGTGTTGTCGCTGTCCTTCTTGATGGCGACCGTCGCCTGCACGCCCTGGCCGTAGTCGCCGGCCGCGGCGATCAGCGCCACGATGAGGGCGTCCTTCTTCGGATCCTTGAGGGAGGCGTCCATCTTCTCCATCTCTTTCTGGTCATTCTGCAGATGGGTGATCTGGTCGACGGCGGCCGCAAGCGCCGTATCCGCCGCCTTCGCCTCGTCGGGCATGGACGTGAGCAGGAACGCGCTCACGTGGCTGCGGCATTCGTAAAAGTCCTTGAGCGCATTGGACAGCTTGAACGCCGAATTCATGTCGCCTTGGTCGCGGGCGGTGGCCAGCATCTTCTCCAGATCGGCGCTGATCGCGTCAGATGCCGGGGTCAGCTCGGCGCGGTCGACTTCGCCCAGCCGGCGGTTGTTGTCCGCCACGTGCCGGAAATCGGCGTCGTACTGCCCAAGCAGGCTGCGTCCGGCGGAAAGGCGGGCCGCGCGCTCCGGATCGACGATCCGCCTCTGAGCGGCGGCGAGCTGGGCGTCGAGCGCCGCCTTCGCCTTCGCGTACCCGTCCACGTTGGCCGCCGAACCGGTGGCCAGGAATTCGTTCACCTGGATCTTGAGGCCAAGCATCGCGCTTTCCAGGTCCGCCGCGACATTCGTCTCCTGGGCGCTTGCCGCATACTGCGTCAACTTGTTGCCGGCGGATCCGAGCGCCAGATACCCGGTCGCGATGACCGCGAGCAACAGCACGAAGACGATGCCGAAGCCGTAGCCGATTTTTCGGCCGATGCTGAGAGAGGCGAGATTCATGAGGTGGGGGGCAAGGGGGCGGCGGGCTCGGGCCTCAGTCGTCGAGGGTGAACCTCACGGGAATCGCCACGCGCACCGGAACCTTGGTGCCGTCCTTTTCGGCCGGCTTGAATTTCCACTGCTTCAGGGCCTCAAGGGCGGGCTCGCTGAAGGCGTCGTTGCTGGCTTTCTTGACCGTCGGGTTCTGGACGTTGCCGTGCGCGTCGATTACGCAGTCGACCAGCACGATTCCGTCGATTCCTTCGCGGCGCATTTCGGTTGGGAAGACCGGCGCCACCGTGCGGACCGGCACCGGCGGGTCGAATTCGGCCCTGGCCGATGGAATTGCTGCGACAAGACCGAGACAGGCGAAGACAACCGCGTACTTCATAGGCACTCGGGGCTTAAATCGGCCTTTGCCGCCCGAAATTGAGCAAATTCGTTGCCGTCCCCGGCTGCCGCCCCGTATGCCTCCCCTCTCCCCATGAAGTGGAACCCCCTGCAGACCGATATCGACGCGCGGACCCGCGAACTCGAGGCCGCCAACGAGCGGCTTCGATTCGCGCTCCACTCTTCCGGTTACGGAATCTGGGAGACCCACTTGCCGGACGACCGCGTCGAATGGGACGAGCGTATGTACGAGCTTTACGGGGTTGCCCGCGGCGGATTCGGGGACACCCTCGAGGACTGGATCGCCCTCATCCACCCCGAGGACCGGGAGGCGGTCCGCCACCACCGCGCGCAGGTGCTCGCGGGCGCCGCGAAGAATTTCGGCATCGAATTCCGGATCGTCCGTCCGGACGGATCGATCCGGCACGTCGAGGCGCACGGCTTCCTGCTGCGCGATGGCGCCGGTCGGGCGCAGCGGTTCGTGGGACTCAACCGGGACGTCACCGCCGATCGGCAGATGCGCGAAACCCTTCGCGTGGCCGAGGACCGGCTCGAGCTCGCTCTGCTCGCGACCAACGAGAGCGTTTGGGACTGGAACCTCGCGACCGGACAGATCTATCGCGACCGGCGCTGGTCCGAAATGCTGGGCGCCGGCGACTCCGAACCCCTGGTGGAGTCGGCCGACTGGGCCAGCCGGGTCCATCCCGAGGATTTGAACGCCACGCAAGCCGCCCTTGAGGAGCACTTTCAGGGCCGAACCCCGGTCTATGTGTCCGAGCACCGCGTGCGGACGCGCGGCGCCGGCTGGATCTGGACGCTCGACCGCGGCAAGGTCGTGTCCCGGGACAAGGAGGGGCGGCCGTTGCGGATGGTCGGCACGCAGGGCGATATCACGGCTCGCAAACAGCTCGAGGAACGTCTCCGCCACAGCGAGGAGATCTCGATACAGGTCAGCCGGCTCGCCGAGATCGGCGCCTGGGAGCTTGAAGTGGGCGGCCAGGCGCTCCGCTGGGAGCCCGAGCTGTTCCGCATCGCCGAAGTCGAACTCGGCTACCAGCCGACCATCGCCAAGATGGCCTCCTTCTTCCCGGACGAGCACGCGGATGCGTTCGCCGCGGCCCTCGACCGGGCCGCGCGGGAGGGCCGCTCGATCGATTTGGAATTCCCGTTCGTGACCGGCCTCGGGCGGCGCCGATGGGTGCGGGTCATCGGCCGGACGGAGTCGGCGGAAGGTCGGCCCACCCGCGTCATCGGCGCCGTCCAGGACATCACGCTCCGGCGCGAAACCGAGGAGGCGCAGCGCAAGCTGGAGGCTCAACTTTTCCAGGTCCAGAAGATGGAGACCCTGGGGACCCTGGCGGGCGGGATCGCCCACGACTTCAACAACCTGCTCACCGGGATCATCGGCTACCAGGATCTCGCCCTCGACCAGATGGGCGGGAACGACGGCGCGCGCTCCTGCCTCGCCGAGGCGCGCACGGCCTCCCTGCGGGCCTGCGAACTTGTCGAACAGATCCTCGTGTTCAGCCGCGAAACGGGCGGAAGCGAGAAAATCCCCGTCGACTTGGCGGCCGTGGTCGAGGAGGCGCGGCGCTTCCTTCGGGCCACCGTGCCCGCCACCGTCGAGATACGCGCGGAGATCGCCCCGGACTGCGGCCGCGTGCTCGGCGACTCGACCCAGCTGAATCAGGTGCTCCTCAACCTCGGCAGCAACGCCGCCTACGCCATGCGGTCCGGCTCGGGGACCCTCGGGATCGAACTCGCCCCGGTGGGGATGAACGCGATCCAGGCCGCGGCGCACGGCAATCTGCCGGCCGGCCGGTATCTGCGGGTGAGCGTCAGCGACACGGGGCACGGCATGGACGAGGACACCCGGAAGCGCATCTTCGATCCGTTCTTCACCACCAAGGCGGTCGGGGAAGGCACCGGGCTCGGCCTGGCGATCGTCCATGGGATTGTGCGCAGCCACGGCGGCGCGATCGAGGTGGAAAGCGCTCCCGGGCGGGGCACGACCTTTCGGCTTTATCTGCCGGCGGCGGTCGCCGACGCCGAACGTCCCGAGCCTTCGGCCGAGCCCCCGTCCCGGGGGATGGGCGAGGTGATCTGCATCGTCGACGACGAGCAGCTCGTGGCGCAGGCCACGCGGCTCACGCTTGAGCGCTTCGGCTACAACTGCGTGGTCTTCAACTCATCCGACCCTTGCCTGAAGGCTCTGCAGCGCGAGCCGGAGGGCTGCTCCCTCCTGCTCAGCGACCAGACCATGCCGGGCATGAACGGAATGGATCTGTCCGCCCGCGTCCGGGAATTCGCGCCCAGCCTTCCCATCATCATCATGTCGGGGTATTTTTCGAAGGTCTCGGCCGGATCCCTGGAGCAGATCGGCCATATTTCGCTCATGGCCAAGCCCTTCACGGCCGACGAGCTGGCCCGGGCGGTGCACCAAGCCCTCCATCCTGGCCCGGCTCAAGACCGGGCCTGATCCGGATACATGCTCGCGGGCGCCCGGCCAACCCCTTGGACCGCGGCGGCTACCGGCTGTCGTGAACCAGCGGGGTCAAGCCGCATGCCTCACGAATTCGGCCGATCTCGCCCCGTTTTGCGACGGATGCGGGTTAAAGCGGGGTTAGAGGTCGCTCACGAGGCTCAGCACCGAGGACGAGTCCTGGGATCCTTGCGCCGACTGCGCCTGCGCGGGATTGCCCGACAGCGCAGCCACGGCGGCGAGGTTGGCCGAGAAGGCCTGCTCGCTCGTCGTCAGGGCGGAGGAGAGGTTCTGGCTCGCGATCTCCTGCGCCTGCTGCTCCAGATCGGCGACCGAGGAATTGCTCAGATTGAGGGTGTCGGCCAGATCGCTCGTTTCCTCGGCGCCGGATCCGGCTAGGTTCGCGGGCTGGGTCTGGGAGGTGAGCTGCAGGAGGGTGCTGGCGAGGGACGGGGTCTGGCTGCTGTTGGTGATGGTGCTCATGGCAATTGGGCGGGACGGCGGAGGTTGGCGATTTTGGGCAAGGTGGGAAGCTGGGGCAGAAGCGCGGCGGAAGGATGGGCGGAGGCCTGGTTCGTGTTGGCGATGTCGACCTGGACCTCCTTGCGGAAGATGGGAATCTGCCGCGGGGCCTGGATCCCGATCTTCACCACGTCCCCGTCGATCCGGTTGATCCGGATTTCGATGGAATCGCCGATGACGATCGCCTCGTTGACTTTGCGGGAGAGGACGAGCATGGGGGACTTCAGGCCGAAGCGAGGACCGGCGCGACGTCGTTTTGAACGAGGATATGGCGGGCGCTGTATTTGGAATAATTGGCGATCACCAGTTGGCGTCCGACGCGGGTGCGCCGGTTGATCACGATGGGTCCGATCAGGTTGGCTGTGGCCTCGAGCGGCGCTTCCGGACGGAGGGTCACGATGTTGAGGACCATCGCCTGTGTGGGATCCCCGAGATCGAGCGCCTCGGCGTCGTTGTCGAAGATTTCCAGCTCATAGCCGGGAACGATGCCGGCCGGCTCGATCACGACGAAATTGACGGTGCCGGCCGGTCCCTGGAGCCGCATCCAGAGGAAGGGCAGGTGCTCGGACGAGTAGAGCAGCTCGGCGCGTTTGTAGTCGGCGAAGCCGATGATGCCGTGAGGGAGCGCAAAGGCGTTGGAGCCAAGGCACTCCGCGTCCGGAGGATTGATTTCGGGGAGGACTTTCATGGTTGGCTCATTCGAGGTAGACGTAATTGAGGATGGAAAGGCGCATCACGGAGGCCGAGGTCTGAAGCGCGGCCTGGTAGGCGAGCTGCGCCTGGTTCAGGTTCACGATCGTCGTCGGCAGGTCGGCGTTCGTGTTGTCGGAAATGAGATTGCCCATCTCCGTGGATTCCGATTGGAGCTGGGTCTGGTCCGACTGGATCCGCGACTGGACGGCGCCGTTCTGGGCCACGGCGTCGGTCAGCACATCCTCGGAGCCGTTCATGGCCTGGGCGGCGCTGGCGATGGCGCTGGAATCGCCGCCATTCAGCGCGTCGGCCAGCGCGACCATCTGATTGAGGAGGGTCGCAATGCCCTGGTTCGTTGCGCCGGAAGTGCCTGGATTGACGGTCGATGTGGCGGAAATCGGAACCGAGCTTTGCTGGGTGTTGCCAGCGTAGGCGACCGCGGTGACGTTGCCGTTCGCGTCGGTTGTGGTCGTGTACGGGACCGTGCTGACCGCGGTGCCGGCGAAGAGGTACTGGCCGCCCACCTGGCTGTTCGCCACCTGCACGGCCTGCTGGATGAGCTGGTCGAGCTCCTCACCGTATGCCCCCGCGCTCGTGGCGTCGGTGACGCTCGTCCCGAGGGTTCCGAGCTGGGAGGCGCGATCGAAGATCGACTGGAGCGAATCGAGCGCGGAGTACGAGGCGTTCGCGGTGTTCAGCGCGTCGGTCGCGTTCTGCTGGTACTGCGCGAGCTGGCTGCTCTCGCCTTCCAACTCGATCGTCTGCCCGAAAACCGCGGGGTTGTCCGACGGCTGGGTGACGGCAAGGCCGCTCGATACTTCCGCCTGGAGCTGCGACTGCTGGGATTCGAGGTTCTGCAGCTCGGACAGCATGTTGTTGGTGACCATCGTGCTGGTGATGCGCATGGGATGGGGGAAGTTGGATCAGCCCGAGGCCGAGATGTCGTCGATCAGCGTGGTGAGCATGTCGTCGATGACCTGGAACACCTCGGAGGAGGCCTGATAGGCCTTCTGGTAGGTCATGAGATTCGACATCTCCTCGTCCACCGAAACCCCGCTCACGCTCTGGCGCTCGTTGTTGATGATGGTCTGTACGTTCGTCTGGTCGGTCACCTGCGTGTTGGCGGTGTCGAGGGCCTGCCCGATCGTGCTGACCGCGGAAGCGTAGGCCTCGTCGACGGTCCCGTCGATGGCGTCGCCGTTCGCGGTCGAAAAACTGGTGTTGGCGACGTTCGCGACCGCCAGGGCCAGGGAATTGTCGCCCGCCGCTCCCGTGCCGGCGACGAGGGTGGACGGCGTCAGGCTCGAATCCACCGCGATGGTTCCGGCCGTGAGGCCTGCGGGATCGAAGAAGTCGTTGCCGGTGCCGCCCGGATTGTAGGCGCCGTTGACCGCGGTGACGATCTCCTGAGCGATCGAGTTCAGGCTGCCGATCAGATCCTGGACCGGTCCCAGGCTCGCCGTGATTGTCCCCTGGAGGGAGCCGGAGGAGACCCCGAGAGATACCGGGGAGCTTCCCGCAGTCGTGAGAGCGGTGCCGTTGAACGCCAGCGTGTTGTTCACCGTCCCGCCGGTGACCAGGCTGATGTTGTTGCCGCTCCCGTCGGTGGTCGTGACGTTCATCTCGCCCTGAGCGTCCGCCGTCGCGGTGATCGGAACCAGGCCCGCAAGCTGCTCGAGGTCGCCCTCCCGCTGGTCGACGAGCGCGAGCGCCGACCCGGGGCTGCTGGTGTCGAGGCTGTTGATCTGGCTGTTGAGCGTCGCGATGTCCCCGAGGAGCGTGTTGGCGGTCGAGACGCCGTTGGTGACGATCTCGTTGGCGTTGCTTTGCACGAGAGCCAGGTTCTGGTCGATCTCATTGAAGCGGTCCGTGAGCACCCCGGCCTGCTGGACCAGAGCCTGGCCTTCGCCGGTGTCCGAAGGGTCGCTCGCGTAGCTTTCCACCGAATTGAAAAAATCGTCGATGGCGGCGCCGAGGCCGCTTTCCGTGGCTGTGGAGTCGGTGCTCGAGGAACTCGAATTGCTGGCGATGTTTTCGGCGAGCGAGGCCTGCGCCTCGTTGAGCAGCGACTGCTGGGCGGTAAAGCCCGAGGTCAGCGAGTCCTCCTGGCGGACCATGGAGTCGAGGACCGCGTTTCTGTCTTCAGAAACGCTGGCCGAAACACCCATGCTGACGGCACCGCTGGAGGTTTGGACCGTTCCCAGGGAACTGATGTCCACCTGCTCGTCGGCGTAGTCCGGATTGTTGAGGTTGGCGATGTTGTTGCCGGTGACGTTGATCGCCTGGGTTTCAGCGGCGAGACCGCTCGTCGTGGCGCTGATCGCGGAAAAAAGCGACATGGCTCAGCCCGCGGT
>JBOHXF010000417.1:0-12533 GCA_050737455.1 Opitutaceae bacterium
GGGCTGCGGCCGAAAGATCGAGGTCGTCCTGAGCGACCGCGCCGTGCGCGTCCGCGACCACGGCCGGGGCATTCCGCTTGGCAAGCTGGTCGAGTGCGTGTCGATCATCAACACGGGAGCCAAGTACGACAGCGAGACCTTCCAGAAGGCGGTCGGCCTTAACGGGGTGGGGCAGAAGGCCGTGAACGCGCTGTCCGCCGAATACGCCGCACAGTCCTTCCGTGAGGGCCAGACGAAGCGGGCCGAGTTCGCCCGGGGAAAGCTCCGGCGCGATCCCAAGCCGGGGCGGACCGCCGAACGGAACGGCACCCTGGTCGAATTCACGCCCGACGAGCAGCTCTTCGGCCCGGACTTCCGGTTCCGACCGGAGATCGTCGAGGACATGCTCTGGCGCTACGCCTTCCTGAACCGGGGGCTCACCCTGACCCTGAACGGCAAGCCCTTCAAATCCGAGGGCGGCCTGGAGGATCTCCTCAGGAAGACCCTGACCGGCGAAGCCCTCTATCCGATCATCCATCTGGAGGGGGACGACATCGAGCTCGCGATGACCCACGGCGCGCACTACGGCGAGGAGTACTACTCGTTCGTGAACGGGCAGCACACCACGATGGGCGGCACGCACCAGACGGCGTTCCGGGAGGCGCTGGTCGAGACCGTCCGGAACTTCTACAAAAAGGAGTTCGACGCGGCGGACATCCGCCAGTCGATCGTGGCTGCGATCTCGATCCGCGTGATCGAGCCGGTGTTCGAGTCCCAGACCAAGACGAGGCTAGGCTCGACCGAAGTCGGACCCAAGGGACCGTCGCTGCGGGAGTTCATCGGCAAGTTCGTTCAGCAGCGGCTCGACCTGCACCTGCACAAGAATCCCGAGACGGCGGACGCCCTCTTGCGCAAGATCCAGGACGCCGAGCGCGAGCGAAAGGAGCTGTCGGGAATCCGCAGCCTCGCGCGGGAGCGGGGCCGGACGGCGGCGCTGCACAACCGCAAGCTGCGGGACTGCCGGCTGCATCTGGGAGACAAGGACGGGCGCGCGGAGCGCAGCACGCTGTTCGTGGTCGAGGGCGACTCGGCCGCCGGCTCGCTGACCGCGTGCCGGGACGTGCAGACCCAGGCCGTCTTCGCCTTGAAGGGCAAGCCCCTCAACACCTACGGCCTGTCGAAAAAGGTGATCTACGAGAACGAGGAGTTCCACCTGCTCCAGTCCGCCCTGAACATCGAGGACGGCCTGGACGGGCTTCGGTACGAGCGCGTCGTCATAGCGACCGACGCGGACGTGGACGGCATGCACATCCGGCTCCTGCTGATATCCTTCTTTCTGCAGTATTTTCCCGAGCTGATCGTCGGCGACCACCTCCACCTCCTCGAAACCCCCCTATTCCGCGTGCGCAACCGGAAGGAGACCGTCTACTGCTACGACCAGGAGGAAAAGCGCGCGGCGGCCGCCCGGCTGGGGACCGGCCATGAGATCACCCGCTTCAAGGGCCTTGGTGAGATCTCCGCCGGGGAGTTCAAGGCCTTCATCGGGGAGGAGATGCGCCTCCAGCCGGTCACGCTCCAGCATCTGCGCGACAGCGGCGAACTGCTCGCCTTTTACATGGGCAAGAACACGCCGGAGCGCCAGCAATTCATCATCGACAACCTCCGGGTCGAGAAGGACCTGGTCGACGCGAGCTGATCATGGCCAACGGCGCTTCCTCGGAGCGGGCCCCGCTGGCGGCCAGCTATCGGTCCTGGTTTCTCGAGTACGCGAGCTACGTCATCCTCGACCGCGCGGTCCCCCACATCGACGACGGGCTCAAGCCGGTCCAACGGCGCCTGCTCCACACCCTCTGGGAAATGGACGACGGGCGCTTTCACAAGGTGGCCAACGTCGTCGGCGCGGCGATGCGCTTCCACCCCCACGGCGACGCGTCGATCGGGGCCGCCCTGGTCGGCATGGCCCAGCGTGGGTTTCTCGTCGAGCCGCAGGGCAATTTCGGGAACATCCTGACGGGCGACGAGCCGGCGGCGCCCCGCTACATCGAGGCCCGCCTCACCCCGTTCGCTCGGGAGGTCATGTTCAGCCCGAAGGTCACGGCCTGGCAGCTCAGCTACGACGGTCGCAACCGCGAGCCCGTCACCCTGCCGGCGAAGTTTCCGCTGGTGCTCCTCGAGGGGGCGGAGGGCATCGCGGTGGGGCTGGCGACGAAGATCCTGCCGCACAATTTCGGGGACCTTTGCCGGGCCGCGATCAACCATCTCCAGGGCAAAACCTTCCGGATCTACCCCGATTTCCCAACGGGAGGGATAGCCGATTTCTCGGAGTACAACGACGGCGAGCGCGGCGGCCGGGTGAAGGTGCGCGCCCGGATCGAACCCCGCGGCCGGCACACGCTCGCCATCACGGAGCTGCCGTTCGGCGCGACGACCGAGTCCCTGATCGAATCTATCCTGGCGGCGAACGCCAAGGGCCGGATCAAGATCCGGCACGTCGACGACAACACCTCCGACCGGGTGGAAATCCTCGTGCATTTGCCGCCGGGCGCGGACCCGGAGCAGGCGATCCAGCAGCTTTACGTCTTCACGGATTGCCAGACGTCGCTCTCGCCGGCCGCCTGCGTCATCGAGGACGACAAACCGGCCTTTCTCGGCGTCCGCGAGATCCTGAAGCGCAGCGTGGACAGGACCCGATCCATCCTCAAGCGGGAGCTCGAAATCCGGCTGGGCGAACTGGAGCAGCAGTGGCACGCGGACTCTCTGGAGCGGATTTTCATCGAGGAGCGCGTCTACCGCCGGATCGAGCAGTCCCGGACCTGGGAGAGCGTCCTGCGGGAGATCCGCGAGGGCCTGCGGCCGCACCTGAAGCCTCTGCGCCGGCCGGTGACCGATGAGGACATTGTGCGGCTCACGGAGATTCGGATCAAGCGGATCTCCGCCTACAACCGGTTCCAGGCGGACGAGGCGATCGCTCGGATCGAGGCGGAGATCAAGGATGTGCGGCGCGACCTCAAGAACCTCACCGCTTTCGCCGTGCGATGGTTCGAGTCCCTGGCGGAGAAATACGGCCAGGGGCGCAAGCGCCGCACGCAGTACGAGGAAATCGAGCGGATCGCCGCGGCCGAGGTCGTCTCGGCCAACCAGCGGCTTTACGTGAACCGCGGGGAAGGCTTTATCGGCCTGAATTGGCGCCAGCACGAGTTCGTGCAGGAATGCACGATCCTCGACGACGCGGTCTGTTTCATGGCGGACGGCACGATGAAGGTGAGCCGGGTCGCCGACAAGGTGTTCATGGGGCGGGACATCCTCTTCTGTTCGGTCCCGCCGAAGGAGGACGATCCGGCGGTCTTCGCGATGATCTACCAGGACCGCGCAAGCGGAAAGGCTTTCGCGAAGAAGTTCCGGATCGGGGGCGTCACCCGCGACAAGCTCTACCCGCTCCTGAAGTCCGAAGGCTCGCGCGTCGTCTATTTCGCGCGGTTCGCAAAGGAGGCGGACGTTCCGAAGACCCTGCGGGTTTCCCTGGACGGCCGAAGCCGGGCCCGCGTTCGGGAGTTCGATTTCGATTTGTCAGCGGTGCCGGTGAGCCACAGGGCGGCGAAGGGCCTCACGGTGAGCCGGTGGCCGGTGAAGGACGCACGGCCGCCGGCGGCGTGAGAGACCCGGGGGATTTTCCGCTCCCGCCTTCTCCATAGCCCCGGCGCGCGGCTGGCGGCAATCCTTTTCCCGCCCGGCTCACTTTGCGTTTGCCCGCGGCTCCGCGCGGCCTTCACAGTTCCTTCCGGATGTATCTCAAGGCGCTCACGCTGCACGGATTCAAGTCCTTCGCCGATCCCACCGTCCTCCGTTTCGAGCCCGGCGTGACCGCGGTCGTGGGCCCGAACGGATGCGGGAAATCGAACATCGCGGACGCGATCCGCTGGGTCCTGGGCGAACAGAGCGCGAAGGCGCTGCGCGGCGGAAAAATGCAGGACGTCATCTTCGAGGGCGCCGAAACGCGGAGGCCGGCGCAGATTTGCGAGGTGTCCCTGCTTCTGACCGACTGCGAAAGGCAGCTCGGCAGCGAATTCCACGAGATCGAGATCATGCGCCGCGTGCACCGGGACGGCGCCGGCGAGTACTTCTTCAACGGGCAGGCCTGCCGTCTGAAGGATGTCCAAAAGCTTTTCATGGACACCGGCGTCGGGCAGACGAGCTATTCGATCATGGCGCAGGGCCAGATCGACCAGGTGCTCTCCTCCAAGCCCGACGAGCGGCGCGCCGTGTTCGAGGAAGCGGCGGGCATCACCAAGTACAAGAGCCAGCGCCGCGAGGCGATGAGCAAGCTCGCCCTGACGGACCAGAATCTCGCGCGTGTGTCGGACATCATCGGCGAGGTCGGCCGGCAGATCGGCAGCCTGCGACGCCAGGCGGCGAAAGCCGTGCGGTATAAGCGGCTCAGCCACCGCCTGCGCCACCTGAGCCTCGCGGCGGGCGCGCGCCAGCACGCCGAACTCGCCGCCGCGGCGGGCGCGCTCGAACAGCGGGTGGGGGAGCTTCGGGCCGCCGCGGCCGAACGCAAGGCCCGGCTCGAAGCCCGGCAGCAGGCGCTCGACGGTCGCAAGGCCGAACGCAGCCGCCTCAACCAGCGGGTCCAGGAGGCGCAGCAGTCGGTCTTCGACCTGCGCTCGCAGAAGGAGCAGGCCGAAAACGCCGTGCGGCTCGCGCAGGTCCGCCGGACCGGTCTCGAGGACAGGCTGGCCTCCTCGCGCGACACCCTCTCCGAAATCGAAATGCAGCTTCGGGAGGTATCGGCGCAGGTCGACTCGGGGGTCACCGACAAGCAGATGCAGCTCGGGCTGCTGGGCACTTCGGACGCCGCGTTCCAACAGCGCAACCGGGACCTGGCCATCGTCGACGGCCGCCTCGCAAAACTCGAGCAGGAGCTGCAGCAGGCGCGGTTCGCCCTGCTTCAGCAGGAGAGCGCAGTCGCGCGGCTGCGCACCGATTGCTCCGGTTATGAGGTCGAACGGAGGACCAGCGCGAACCGCCGCGACGGTGTCGCGGCCGATCTGGACCGCGCGCGGGCGGACGAGGCCGGCGCGGCCGCGGACGCGGAGAAGACGGCGGCCCGGACCCAGGCTGTCCTTGCCGACAAGACCTGCGCGGCCGAAGGGGCGGCGGCCGCGCAGGCGGCGCTGGCGGACCTCACGCGGGAGTTTCGGGAGGCGCAGCGCCAGCTCCAGGATCTCGAGCGGCAGCTCGCCCAGCGCGCCGCGCGGCTGCGCGTCCTGCAGCAGCTTCAGGAGCGCTGGGAGGGATTCGGCGAGGGCGCGAAGGCGATCCTGCAGGGCCGCCTGGACGCGGCGCTCGGGGCGGCCAAACCCGCGCCGATCATGCAGGGGCTCGAGGTGAAACCCGAGTACGCCCGTGCGGTCGAGGCGTTGCTTGGCACTGCCGCGGAAGCGATTTCGATCGCGGACCTAGGGACGGCCCGGCGCCTCCTCGCGCAGCTCGAGTCCGAGCAGATCGGCTCGGCGATCCTCCGAGTCGGCGGCCTCGGCGACCGCGCGCGAGGCGACGGGGAACTTCCTCCGGGCCTGATCCCGGCGGTGCAGGCGCTCGAGCGCGCCGACGATAACCATCCGGCGCTGCCGCTGCTCGCCTCCTCGTTCATCGCGGAGGACCTTGGCGCCTTCCTGGAGTTCTGGCGGGAGCGGCCCGAGTTCGAGTTTCTGTCGGTGGCGAGCCGCAAGGGCGAGCTTGCGGACCGGCGCGGCGTCGTCGCGGGCGGTCATGCCAATGCCAAGCGGCAGGCGCAGAGCCTGGTCCAGCGGGAAATCGACCTGCGCGAAACGGCGCGGGCGCTGGGGGCCGAGCAGAAGCGCCAGGAGGCGCAGAAGGCCAAGGTCGATGGGATTTCCGCCGCGGTCGCGGCCGCCGAGGAGGATCTGGACCGCCGCCGCGAAGCGGTGCTGGCGTCCACGCAGGCCGCCGCAGCCGCCCAGGCGGAGCAGAAGACGGCGGAACGCAGCCGGACCGAGGCCGCCGCCAGGGTCCGCCGTGCGGAGGAGGAGCGGACGGCGCTGGAGCAGGCTTGCGCCGAAGCACAGGCGCGCTGGAGCAAGGCGCAGGAGGAGCTTGGCCGGGCCGAGGGGGAAGCCGGCGTAATCCGGGAGCGGCTGGGCCGGATGGACGCGGAGCTCGCCGAAGGGCGGGCCGAACGCGACGTGAAGCGCGAGTCGCTCGCCCAGGCGCGCCTGGAGCTTGCCGAGCGCCGGCAGAAAGTCGAGGTGCTCGACCGGGGCCTCGGCGAGATGGAGCGCAGGCGCCAGCAGCTTTCGGAGCTCCTGGTGCAGCGCCAGCAGGAGATCGAGACCTGGACCGAGCAGTCGGCCGGACTGGGCCGCGAGAGCGCTGCCGAGGGTGAGCGCGGCGCTCGGCTGGGAGAAACCCTGGGGGTCGCCCAGGCGCAGGTGGAGGCGATCCGCGGCGAACTGTCGGCGATCGAGCGGGAAATCGACGGACTTGATGCAGGCCAGGCCGAGGTGCGCGAGGAGGCCGAGGCGGCTCACGACGAACTGAGCCGGCAGGAGGTGAAGCTGGCGGAAAACCGCCAGCGGGCGCAGTTCCTCGCCGAGGAGACTCTGCGTGAATTCCAGACGGAGCTCGCGAGCGTGGATTGGAAGCTTTGCCTCTGGCGCGCGGACGACGAGCCCGAGCAGATGCAGGTTTTGGATCTCGACGACGAGACCGAGGGCGAGCCATTGCCGGCGACCCCGGCCTTACCCGGCGCCGAGCCGGCCGCCGCGGCCGGGGAGCCGGCGAAGGCGGTCCGCTCTCGCGCGAAGAAGGCGCCGAAGGGGCCGCGCGGGGAGCCGGCGGAGAAGGACCTGGCCGTACTCGACGCGACGGACTGGGAACTCGTGCGGGCCGAGGTGGGCGCCCTGCGCCAACGCCTGGGTTCCATGGGGGCGGTGAACCTCGTCGCGATCGAGGAGTACGCCGAACTCAAGCAACGGCACGATTTTCTGCGGACGCAGAGCGACGATCTCACGCGCGCTCGGGCGGAGCTGCTCCAGGCGATCGACGACATCAACCGCACCTCGCAGGAGCAATTCGCGGTGACCTTCGAGCAGGTGAAAAAGAACTTTGATTACACCTTCCGGACCCTCTTCGAGGGGGGCCGCGCCGAGCTGCAGCTCGTTGAGGCGACCGATATTCTGGAGAGCGGGATCGAGATCGTGGCGCAGCCGCCCGGGACACGGCTGAAGAGCATCACGCTGCTCTCCGGCGGCCAAAAGACGCTGGCCGCCGTGGCGCTCCTCTTCGCGCTCTACATGGTCAAGCCCTCGCCTTTCTGCCTCCTGGACGAACTCGACGCGCCGCTCGACGAGTCGAACATCGAGCGGTTCACCGACCTGCTGGGCAAGTTCGTGCAGGAATCCCAGTTCATCATCATCACCCACAACAAGCGGACGGTAGCCGCGGCCGGCGCGATCTACGGGGTGACTATGGAGGAGCGAGGCGTTTCGAAGACCGTCTCGATGCGGTTCAACCAGGAGCGCGGCGAGACGGAGGCCCAACGGCCGACGATCGCCGACGCGGTGCGGACGGCGCAGCCGACCCTGGCCGCGTCGTGAGCGTTCCCGCCCCGGCCGAACGGGTGCTCCGGCGATGAAAATCCTCCTGGTCGACGGCTTCAACCTGGCCTACAGGTGCTTTTTCGCGATTCCTGCGCTCAGCCGCGCGGACGGGTTCCCGACCAACGCGCTCCACGGATGGATCAAATCGTTGTGGAAGCTCATCGACCAGGAGCGTCCGGAAGCGACGACGGTGTTCTTCGATCTGGGCGGCTCGGAGCGGCACCTCGCGCTCGATCCCGGCTACAAGGCGCAGCGGCCGGACATGCCCGAGGCGCTCGAACGGCAGATCCCGCATCTGAAGCCGCTGACGCGCCTGATGGGCCTCAAAGCCGTCGAGCGGCGAGGAGTGGAGAGCGACGACCTGCTCGCCTCGGAGGCGATCTCGCTCGCGAAGGACGGGCGCGAGGTCCTGATCGTGAGTTCGGACAAGGACTTTTACCAACTGGTGAACGACAGGATTTCCCTCATGCTCCCGCCGCCCACGGGCAATCCCAAGCTGGGATGGCGACGGGTGGACGCCGCCGGCGTCCGGGAAAAGTTCGGAGTGCCGCCGGCGCAAATCCCCGACTATCTCGCGTTGGTTGGGGACGCCTCGGACAACATACCCGGCGTGCCCGGCGTCGGCCCGAAGAAGGCGGCCAAGTGGCTGACCGATCACGGCTCCCTGGAGGGCGTGATCGCCCACGCGGCCGAGCTCGACCCCGAGCGCTTCCGCCAGCCGGTGGCCGAGGCGGCGGAGCGCCTGCGCAACAACTTGAAGATGACCACGCTGGACCGCTCCCTCCCGGTGATCCCGGTGGAGAGTCTGTCCCCCGATCCCGACGCCCTCTTCAAATTCCTCGGGGAAATGGAGATGGCGGGCACCCTGGCGGACGCGAAAAAGCGCTACGGCGAGCCGGAGCTGTTCTGAGCCGGACCGCCGCGGCCCAATCCCCCGGCCGCCGCGGGGCGCCGGCGATCCGCGTTCAACCGGAGGGGGCCGCCGCCTCCTCGGGCTCCACGATGCGGGCGATGCTGAGCAGCCGGTCGCCCTCGGCCAAGCTGAGGAGCTTCACGCCCTTGGCGCCACGGCCGGTTTCGCGGATCTCCTTGACCCGGGTCCGGATGCTCTGGCCTTTCGCGGTAAGGAGCATCACTTCGTCGTCTTCGCGGATGCTGAGCGCCCCCGCGACCGCCACCGAACCGTCCTCGGGCAGGTCGATCGCGATCACGCCGGTGCCGCCGCGACGGGTCAGCCGGTAATCGGCGAACGGCGTCCGCTTGCCGATCCCGTCCTCCCGGGCGATGAGGAGCCGCGCTTCGGGGTCGCAGACCTCGACGCCCTGCACGAAGTCGCCGGCGTACTTGAACCGCATGCCGGTGACGCCAGCCGTCGCCCGGCCCATCGCGCGCAGGCCCTCGCGACGCTCGGCGCCGTCGGCGTCGCCGTCCGGCGCGGGCGCGTCCTCCGCGCCCGCTTCGCCGAAAGGGCCCTCCTGGAAGCGGACGGCCTGTCCCTTGTGGCTCACGAGGATCAGTTCGTCGTTGCCGCCGGTCAGGACGCAGCCGACCAGGGCGTCGCTGTCGTTGAGCCGAATCCCGCGGATGCCGCCCTCGCGCGCCGCCCCCTCGTATTCGAAGAGCACGGTCTTTTTCACCATGCCCTGCCGCGTGGCCATCACGAGATAGGACGTGGAAGAGAACGCCTTCACACACACCATCGCGGCGATCTGCTCGCCCTCGGACAGGCGCAGGAAGCTCGACACCGATTTGCCCTTGGACGCCCGCGTCCCCTCCGGCACGTCGTAGACCTTCTTCGCGTGGCACTGGCCGGTCGTCGTGCAGAACAGGATGAAATCGTGGGTGCTCGCGGTGAAGAGATGCTCGACGAAATCCTCTTCGTAGGTCTCGGTCCCGATGATACCCTTGCCGCCGCGCCGCTGCGAGCGGTAGTCGGAGACCGGCGTGCGCTTGATGAAGCCCAGATGCGAGACGGTGATGACGCAGCCCTCGTTGGGGATGACGTCCTCCATCCGGAACTCCCCGGCCGCGGCGACGATCTCGGTCCGCCGCGGCGAGGCGTATTTCGCCTTCATTTCGCGGAGCTCCTGCTGAATGAGCCCCATCAGCTTCGGCTCCGATTCGAGGATGCTCCGCAGCTCCTCGATGATCTTCATGAGATCCCGGTACTCCGCCTCGATCTTGCCCCGCTCGAGTCCGGTGAGCTGATAAAGCCGAAGCTCCAGGATCGCGTCGGTCTGCCGGTCCGACAGCGGATACTTGGCCATCAGCTTGATCTTGGCCTCCTCTCGATTGGCCGATGCGCGGATGATCCGGACGAAATCGTCCAAATGGTCGAGGGCGACGATGTAGCCCTCCAGGATGTGGGCGCGGTCCTCCGCCTCGCGCAGGCGGAACTTTGTGCGGCGCGTGACCACGTCGCGGCGATGCTCGATATAGCATTCGAGCAGCTCCTTGAGATTCATCTGCTTCGGCCGCTTGCGGTCGAGCGCGAGGAGGATCACGCCGAACGACGATTCGAGCGCCGTCTTCTGGAAGAGCTGGTTGATGACGACCTTCGCCTGCTCGCCGCGTTTGAGCTCGATGACGATCCGGGTGTTCTCGTCCGACTCGTCACGCAGGTCACGTATCCCGTCGATGGCCTTGTCCGACACCAGTTCGGCGATCCGTGTCACGAGATTGGAGCGGTTGACGTTATAGGGGATCTCCGTGACGACGATCTGCTCCGAGCCGCCCTTCATTTCCTCGACGTGCGCCTTGCCCCGGGTGCGCACGATGCCGCGGCCGGTCTGCAGATAGCTCAGGATCCCCTCCCGCCCGGAGATGACGCCTCCGGTGGGGAAGTCCGGCCCCTGGACGATGGAGCACAGCTCGTTCACCGAAACCGCCGGCCGATCGATGATCGCGCAGGCGGCGTCGATGATTTCGCCGAGATTGTGCGGCGGGATATTCGTGGCCATGCCGACCGCAATCCCGGTCGAGCCGTTCATCAGCAGGTTGGGCAGCGCCGCCGGCAGCACGGTTGGCTCGGTCGTCGACTCCTTGTAGTTCGGCGCGAAGTCGACTGTGTCCTCCTCGATGTCCCGCAGGAGGTCCTCCGCGATGTCGTTCAGGCGGCACTCCGTGTAGCGGTAGGCCGCCGGCGGATCCCCGTCGACCGAGCCGAAGTTGCCCTGGGGATCGATGAGAGGATAGCGCATGACCCAGCCCTGGGCCAGCCGCACCAGGGTGTCGTAAACGGAGGCGTCCCCGTGGGGATGGTAATTCTTGAGCACCTCGCCCACGACGCCGGCGCACTTGTCATACGGGCGGTTGTGCAGCAGCCCCTCCCGGAGCATGGCGTAGAGGATCCGCCGCTGGACCGGCTTCAGTCCGTCGCGCGCGTCGGGGAGCGCGCGGGAGACGATGACCGACATCGAATAATCGATGTAGGCCGTCTGCATGATGTCGGTGATGTTCGCCGACGACGGTTTTTCGGAAGCGGTGTACAAGGGATCAGGTCTCGGAAAGAGGCGGAAAGAGGGCTCGGAACGAGAATCGTGATTTCCGCGGCATTCCGCCAATTGCGAAGGCGAGCGGCAATAGGGACATCTCGATGCTCGTTCCGGCCCCTTAGACGTCCAGGTACTGGACGTTCAGCGCATTGTCCTCGATGAACTGGCGGCGCGGCGGCACCTCGTCGCCCATGAGCAGCGTGAACAGCGCGTCCGCCTTGGCCGCGTCGTTGATGGATACGCGCAGCAGGCGGCGCTTCTCCGGATCCATTGTGGTCTCGAAGAGCTGCTTCGGGTTCATCTCGCCGAGACCCTTGTAGCGCTGGATCGAAAGGCCCTTCCGCCCGATGGCGCGGATCTGGGAGACGATCTCCAGGGGCCCGAAGAGCTCCGTCTTGGACTCACTTTTCTGGCCCGGATTCTCGGTCAGGGTATAGCGCGGCTCCGGTGTCGGGCCGAATCGGTTGATCTCCAGGCCGGTCGCGGCGATCGCCTTGAGCAGCTTCGCCATCTCCGTGCCCTCGAAAATCTCATGGATGGTGATGCGCTTTGCCGGCGCCGATTTCGCGTCGGCCTTGGGAGCGGCCTCCGGCTGCTCGAACATATTCAGGTCGGCGTCGAGCCCGTGGTCCTGGACGAAGCGGGCCCGCGCGCCCTCGTCGTGGAGGAATTCGAAGCTCTCCTTGTTGCCCTCGCGGACCCGCGCGACATACCGCGGCAGCGCCTGGGTGGTGCGGTCGTGCCGGTCGAGGTACGCGGCAAGGGAGGCGCCGTAGCGGGTGACGCCCAGGCCGAGCTTTTCGAGGGCCGAGAGCGACTCGACGATGCGGTCGATCTGCGGCGGGCTGAAGATATGACCGTCCGCGAGCCGCATCAGGACGACGTCCTCCGAGCCGAGTTCAAGAAGGATCCGGTTCAGGTCTTCGTCGCTGTCGATGTACTGCTCGCGCTTCTTGCGCTTGATCTTGTACAGCGGCGGCTGCGCGATGTAGACGTAGCCCCGGTCGATGAGGCCCCGCATCTGGCGGTACAGGAACGTGAGAAGCAGGGTCCGGATATGCGAACCGTCCACGTCGGCGTCGGTCATGATGATGACCTTGTGGTACCGCGACTTGTCGCCGTTGAACGAGCCTTCGCCCTCGCTGTCGCCGATCCCGGTCCCGATCGCCGTGATCAGGGTGCGGATCTCCTCGTTCGAGAGGACCTTGTCGAGCCGGGCCTTCTCGGTGTTGATCAGCTTCCCCCGGAGCGGAAGAATGGCCTGATAGCGCCTGTCGCGGCCCTGTTTGGCAGACCCGCCGGCCGAATCGCCCTCGACAATGTACAGTTCGCCCAGCGCGGGATCGCGTTCGGAGCAGTCGGCCAGCTTGCCGGGGAGCCCTCCGCCGCTCAGGGCGCCCTTGCGAACGGTCTCGCGAGCCTTGCGCGCCGCCTCGCG
>JBOHXF010000418.1:0-2690 GCA_050737455.1 Opitutaceae bacterium
ATGCTGGAGGGCGGCGCGGACATCCGTTTTATCCAGCAGCTCCTCGGTCACGAGAAACTGGAGACGACGCAGATTTACGCGCAGGTGAGCATCCGCATGTTGAAGGAAGTGCACACGCGCACGCACCCGGCGCGCCTCACGCTCGATCCGGAGCTCGCGGCCGAGCTCGACGACGAGGAAGCCGAGCTTGCCGAGGAGGACACGGGAAGGTAGCTTCTCCCCATGAAATTTACCGTGACCATCGACCGCGACGAGACCGGTGCCTGGGTGGCCGAGTGCCCGGCGATCCCCGGTTGCGTGAGCCAGGGTGCGACCAAGCCCGAGGCGATGAAGAATGTCCGCGAAGCCATCGAGCTTTGCCTGGAGGTCCGCGCCGAGCGCGGCCTGCCGCTGACCATCGAAACCAAGCAGGTCGAAGTCGCGGTCTGATGCCCGGCCTGCCCAAACTGAGCGGCCGGACCGTCGTCAAATCCTTCGTCCGCGACGGCTGGCAAGTCGCCCGACAGAAGGGCAGCCACATCATCCTCGTGAAAGACGGCAGTTGGGCGACGCTCTCCGTGCCGGATCACCGCGAGGTTGCGCCCGGCACGCTGCGCAGCCTCATCCGGGCCTCCGGCCTGACGGTCGAGCAGTTTTTGGCCCTCGCCAAAAAATAGCGCGATTGCCGCCGTTCTCTTGGCCGTAAACCGGCCCGGACGTTACGGGGGGCCAGCCAGGCCAGGCGCGCCGGACCGCGGTAAACGCGGCAAAAACGCATTCGCCGCCTTCTTCCTAGCCGCCATGCTGGGGCCTCGATGACGGCAGCGATCCAGCACCGAACGAGCGCCCCTGCATACTGGGGACAAAGCCGCTTCTTCGCGTCACCGCCACTCCGAAACGCACGCCAGGCAAACCGGCTCGCGCGGTCAAAAACTGCACCTGGGATTTTTGCGGTAGACGCTGGCCTCGTCGTGGGACCGGGCGCAGTTATCAGGAAGAAGCCGCAGCGGTCGCTCGTTGGTTCCACATCGGAAACGCGCGGTTGACGCGAAGGTGTAGCTTCGGTAAGGATGCGTAACTGCTGAGGTTGTGGGGCGGCCCATGAACCATTCGGTCAAAGCACGCCTCACATGGCTGACCGCCGGAAAAGGTGGGCGGTCTACGCCGCCCGCAGGTCCGAGATACTCGACGGTGACGCACTTTTCGGCCCAAGGAACTGATTGGAAGAAGGATGCATGGAGCCTTGTCGTCGAATTTACTCAACCGCCCGACGCCTCATTAAGTCATCCCGTCCAGGTCACGTTTCTTATCCCGGATGGCCCGGCTCATCTACTTACCTCCGGCAACAGCTTTGAGCTTCTTGAAGGAGATCGTGTAGTCGCCGAGGGCGTCATTCTTTGATAGTCACGCTGACGTTGCGGCCCCAATCTGTCACGCAACCTGCGTGGCCCTGAGGCGGGAACGCCTTGCTCCTTGCGTCCAATCGCAAGGTTTATGCCGGCAAACAGCATGAGCGCCATCGCAGAGCGTGCCCGCGCAGGGGCGGCCTGAAGCAATCCCACGGCTTCCCTTGAGTCCAAAACGGCGATCTGGGGCCTGCCCCTTGCCTTCTCGAAGCCCATTCCGGCGGTCGGATCGGCCGCGATCAGCGGCGGCTCGTTCCGCAGCATCCAGCGGATCCAAGCCCTTGCGGCGCGCAAGGCGTGCGGCCGGCTCTTGAGCGTCCGGCCGTGGACCCACGCCCGGATCGAACCGCGGGTGATCTCGCTCGTCCGAATCCCGGACCCCAGGGCCGTCAGGAGTCCTTCCAGGTTCTCCCGGTAGAACGCGATCGTCTTCGCCCGCAGCCCGATCGTGGCGCACCGGGCCATGAAGAGATCAACGGCCTCCTTCAGCGTCGGCCCCGATATCTCAACCCGCCTTCCCTTCGAAACCGCAGCGCCAAGCCGGACAAGGTCTAGGATCGTCTTGCCGGCATCCTCGGCGATCCGCCGCGCCTCCTCCATCCCCGCCCCCTCATCCATGCGCCGGATTCCCTCCAGCCCGTCGTTCCCAAATGCCCGCTCCAGGGCCTCCCGTCTGGCCTCCGCCTCAGGCCGCGTCGCAAAGAACGCCCGGACCGGCCTGCGCCGATCTAGCCAGTACCGGACCCCCCAGGGTTTCGGCCGTTCCGGCGCGTTGAAAACGGCGAATTCCATTGCCTACACTGACAAGCGTCAAGGCGGGTAAAGGTGGCTGCAACCGGGGAACCGTGGAATCGTTCCCCAGAGCCGATTTTTCACTCTGGAGGGGGCGGAGGAGGAGGGATTCGAACCCCCGGTGAACTTGCGCCCACGCCTGATTTCAAGTCAGGAGCCTTAAACCACTCAGCCACTCCTCCAAGGCGTAGGTTTTGGCGGAGGCCGGTAGCGGGGTCAATGCCGGGCGGCGAGGTCGCCCGGCCATTGTCACCGGCGCGGCCGCCATATTGTTTTGCCGTCCCGGCCCCCAAGGAAATGATCGAGGCTCTGCCCGTGCGCCTGCGCCGCCTCCTCCCCGCCGTCCTGGCCTGCCTGCTCCTCGCGGGCTGCCGCCGCGCCGCCCCGGCGCCCGCGGGCCCCCGGGTCCTCCGGATCAGCCAGCGCAACGAGCCGGACGACCTCGATCCGGCGCTGGCCGCGCTGCCGGGACTGGCGGATGCGACCCGCAAGACGCTGCAGTCGCTGCAGGCC
>JBOHXF010000419.1:0-2331 GCA_050737455.1 Opitutaceae bacterium
GACGGCAGCGGCTCGTGCGCCCGCTTCAGCGCCTCGAGGGCCGCGATCATGTTGGGGATTCCCGCGAGGCGCGCGCCGCCCCCGTCGGCGCGGAACTCGCGCCAGCGCGAGAACGCCATCACGATCATGCTGGCGAGGATGCCGAGAACGATCTGCGAGACGATCACCGAAAGAAAGTACGCCGGCCCGCGCCCGTCGTCGGAGCGAAAGAGCGCGCGGTCCACCAGGTTGCCGACGATGCGCGAGAGAAAGATTACGAAGGTGTTCACCACCCCCTGGATCAGGGTCAGCGTGACCATGTCACCGTTGGCGACGTGCGTCAGCTCGTGCCCGAGGACGGCCTCGATCTCCTGCTCGCTCATCGTTGCGAAGAGGCCGGTGCTCACCGCTACCAGCGCCGCGTCGCGGCTGTATCCGGTGGCGAAGGCGTTGGGCTCCGGCGAGTCGAACACTCCGACTTCCGGCATGCCGACGCCGGCGGCCTGCGCAAGCCGTCCGACGAGCGCGACCAGCCGCTGCTCCGCGGGAGTGGCCGGCTGCTGGATGATCCTCACGCCCATCGCCCGCCGGGCCATCCACTTCGAAATGAGGAGCGAGATGAACGCGCCGCCGAACCCGAATACGGCGGCGAACCCGAGCAGGGCGCCCAGGCTGCTGCCGCGCACCGCGAGCCAGCGATCGAGCCCGACCAGATGGGCCACGATCGTCAGGATGGCGAGCACCGCCAGATTGGTGACGAGGAGCAGGAAAATGCGCTTCATGGCGCGTCTCTGAGGCCGCGGCGGGAGGTTTTCAAGCAGCGTATCCCCGGGGACTCCTCAATGAAGCAGCAACCCGAGCGCATGACCGACGCCGAAGGCCACGGCTCCGGCGCCGCCGCCGATCAGGATCATGCGCAGCGCTCCGCGCAGCGCGTGCCGCCCCGTGAAGAGGCTGATGGCGAGCCCGACCGCGAAGAGGGCGAAGGCGGTGAGCACCGCCGTGGCGATGAGCGCGCGGCCTCCGCCCATCTGCGCCAGGAAGGGCACCAGCGGCACGGTGGCCCCGGCGGCGAACGACAGGAACGACGCCGTGGCCGCTCCCCAGGGCGAGCCGAGGTCGTCCGGGTTCAAGCCGAGCTCTTCCCGGGAGAGCACGTCGAGCGCCTGCTCCGGGTGGGCGAGCAGCGCCTGGCTCACCTCCCGGGCCTGCGCCAGGGCTACGCCGCGAGCCGCGTAAATGAGCGCCAGCTCCTCCGCCTCCTCCTCGGGATACTCGGCGATCTCTTCCCGCTCGAGCGCGATCTGATACTCGTACATCTCACGCTGCGAGCGCACCGAGACATACTCGCCCGCTGCCATCGACAGCGCGCCGGCCAGGAGACCCGCGACGCCGCTCACCAGCACATAGGAGCTCGGAGCGGCGGCCCCGGCGACCCCCAGCACCAGGCTGGCGTTGGAGACCAGGCCGTCGTTCACGCCGAACACGGTGGCTCTGAGATTGCCGCCCAGGCCGCGGCGATGGCGGACACCGACATCCGACAACGTAGTTGGCATCGCGTGCCCGCCGGCGGCCGGGGCGGTGTAGACCGAGAGTCCGCGCAGCTTCATCGCGGCGAGCACCGAGCGCACCGCGCGAGGTCCGAGGAACCGCAGCAGTGTCGCAACGATCCGCGCCCGCAGAGAGGGTACGAATTCGCGGCCCGGACCCGCGGCGCCGGCCTCGGCCCGCGGGCTGCGCGCCGAGCTTTCCCATCTGGCCGCCTGTTCCTCGGCGGCGGCGGCGAGCTGGCTGAAGAGCCGCTGCTTATGAGGGTCGGGCTCCGCGGCGGCGACCTTGAGGTACAGCCACGCGGACTCCTTCTCGTGGTACCAACTGTCCACCACCTCTTTCATCGCGAGGTGGCTCAGTACCCGTCGCGCTCGTCTTCCTCGTCCTCGTCGTCGTCCCAGTCGTCGTCCTCATCGTCATCCCAGTCGTCGTCGTCCTCTTCTTCGTCCTCGTCCTCCTCCTCTTCCTTGTCCTCTCCCTCCTCGGACTCGGCCCAGCCTTCCGGCTCGTCGATCTGCTCGAGGTCCATCTCGTGCCAGGTCTCCAGATCGATCTCCTCGATCTCGCCGTCGAGATACTCGATCTCGATCAGCTCCGAGTCCTCATCCACCGTGAGGACACGGAAAGATTCCTCGTCTTCCAGGTTCTCGTACCATTGGCCGGGAACTGGCTCGTAATCTCTGCTCACCGATTTGCTTCCTCAGGTTGGCGCCTGCAAGTTTAGCGTATAGTTTTCCCATGGCCATCCCCCACACGCCATCGTCCTCGCCCCTTGCCAGGGCCCGGCGCGTCGTGGTGAAG
>JBOHXF010000420.1:0-8497 GCA_050737455.1 Opitutaceae bacterium
GTACTTGCTGACCCCGGAAAAGATCGCGCCGTTCAAGCGCCGCCGGGAACGCTCGATCCAGATCCACCTCGTCCAGCCGAGGATTCCGCGCCGCCTGCGGCCGCCTGTCGCGCCCCCGCAGCAATACGTGGAGGCGAATCCCAACGCACCGGAGAACAAACCGGATCACACGAACAATTTCAGCGACCGCAACCAGCAGGCGGCGCAGGAGCATCCGACGGCCAAAAGCAAGAGCGACCGGCCCACCCTGAAGGGGAAGAAGGACATTCAGTCCAACCAGATCGTCAACGGGCGGCTGGTCCCCCCGCAGCCGATCGCCCCGCCGACGCCCAAGACCACGCTGGCGGTGGTCAAGAGGAACGCGACGCCCAAGCGGGAGGAGAACCCCCTTTCCGGCAAGGAACGGGACATCGGCAAGAGCCCCACCGGATTTGGGACCGACATCGCCAAGGCGGAGAACAACAAGCCGATCCCCAATCAGATCAAGGGCTCGAACGATGCGCCTCTCTTGCAGATGAGCCCGTTCACAACGCCGGCCATCGATCCGAAACACCCGCGCCAGCGGCCTACGCTCGATGTGTATTCCCGGCCGGCGGTCTTCGCTGACAATCCGGTCGGCACCTCGAACCTCGGGATCACGGGCATCGACGCGCGTTGGAACAGTTACGGGGTCTATCTGAAGCGGATGCTGGAGATCGTACAGGCGGAATTCGACAAGGTTGTCGACGAGAGCCAGATCTATCCGCCGCCCGGCAGCGAGGTGCGGGTCACCTTCAAGCTCACCTCCCAGGGGAAGATCAGCCAGATCGTCTCCGTGACGAAGTCGCCCAACTGCACCGATCCAGCCCAGCAGAATTGCGTCATCAGCATCACCACCCCCGCCCCATACGACCCATGGACCGACGACATGATCGCCATGCTGGGCACGGAGCAGCAGATGACGTTCATATTCTACTACGAGTGAGCGTCCGGCGCTCGCGAGCGGCCAACTGAAGTCGGAGATGGGAAACGACGCATTCTGGTCGGGCGTGCCGTTTGGGCCCGGGGTGACGCTTATCCTGGCCGACGCGAACGGCGTGGCGGCCTTTGCAAAGCCCGCTGGCATCCTCTCCCATCCGAATCGGAAGGGCGAGGAAAGCCATTCGCTCATTCGGGCGGCGTACGTGCTCGGCGGCGAATACTACGTTTGGGGTGATCCTCCGCGGAAGCTCTGGCTCCTGAACCGGCTGGATGCCGCCACCTCGGGGGTCATCCTCGCGGCCGCGGTCTCGGAACTGGCCGCCGAAATCCGCGGTCGGTTCAAGCGGCGCGAAGTGGGGAAAGTCTATCAGGCGCTCGTCTTCGGCCGCCCGGCGCGCGACGCGGAAACGTGGAGCGATCGGCTTGCGGTCGACAAGTCCGGCGGACGCATCCGCACCGGCCCCGGTCCGATTCCGGCGGAGTGCGCGATGAAGTTAATCGGGGGTTCGGCCGACCGGACGGTCTCGCTCCTCCAACTGGAGCCGCGCACGGGCCGCAGCCACCAGCTCCGGGTGCAGTGCGCGAACCGCCATCTGCCGATCGTGGGCGACCAGACGTACGGGGAGTTCCCGCGCAACCGCGCCTTCGCGAAGCGCACCGGCGTGAAGCGCCTGTTCCTGCACTCCCTCTCGACCCGCTTCGCCTATGCTTGGGGCGGTCGGACCCACGTATTCTCCGCCGAGGCGCCTTTGCCGGCGGAGTTCCTGGTTTCCTGAAGGCCGCCGTCGCGCTAAAGCAGGGGCAACTGCGGATCGGGCTCCTCAGTCCTCACCGTGATCTTTCTCTTGGGCGCCGGTTTGGGCGCGGGTAGGGAGACCTGGGCGTCCTCCCCCTCCAAGCGGGCGAGGATCATCCGGGCCCGGTCGATCACGCTCAGAGGCAGACCGGCGAGGCGGGCGACCTGGATCCCATAGCTCCTGTCCGCCGCCCCGGCGACCACACGGCGCAGGAAGACGATATCGTCGTTCCATTCCTTCACGGCAACCGAGAGATTCCGCAGCCGCGGCAGATGCTTCTCGAGTTGCGTCAGCTCCTGGTAATGAGTCGCGAACAGCGTGCGCGGGCCACGCTCCGCGTGACGGTGAAGGTGCTCCACGACGGCCCAGGCTATGCTGAGGCCGTCGTAGGTCGAGGTGCCGCGGCCGATCTCGTCGAGGACGACGAGCGAGCGATCGGTCGCATGGTTGAGGATGTTGGCGGTCTCGTTCATCTCGACCATGAACGTCGAATTTCCGCGGGCCAGATCGTCGCTCGCGCCCACGCGCGAGAAGATCCGATCGACCGGGCCGAGACGGCAGCGAGCCGCGGGCACCCAGCAGCCCACATGGGCGAGCAGCGCGATCAGCGCGACCTGGCGGATGTAGGTGGATTTGCCCGCCATGTTCGGCCCGGTGATGAGCGCGATCTGCGCCTCGTCGGCCGCGAGACGCGTGTCGTTCGGCACGAAGGCCGGGCTCGCGCCCGCGGGGCGGGCTTCGGGCCGGCGAAGCATCTGCTCGACAACCGGGTGGCGGCCTTCGGCGATCTCCAGGATCGGCTCCTCGACGAATTCCGGCCGGCAGTAGTTCCATTCCCGCGCGAGATCGGCCCAGCCGGCGAAGACATCGAGTTCGGCGAGCGCCTCCGCGGTCCGCGTGAGCGGCACAGCTTCCGCGAGGGCGCCGGCGACCAGGGCGGCGAACCGGTCCTTTTCGCGCGCGAGCGCGTTCTCTTCGGCGTGAAAGATCTCCTGTTCCTTCCGGCGAAGCGCCTCGGTCACATAGCGCTCGCCGCCGACCGTCGTCTGCCGGCGGATGTAGTCGCCGGGGACCAGGTGCAGATTGGCCTTCGTGATCTCGATGTAATACCCGAAATTATTCGTGAAGCGGACCTTCAGGCTGCGGATGCCGGTGCGCTCCTGTTCCGTCCGCTCGAGTTCCGTAAGCCAGGCCCGGTTGTCTCCGGTGAGGGCGCGGAGGCGGTCCAGCTCGGGGTCGAAGCCCGGCCGGATAACCCCGCCTTCCTCCAGGTCGGCGGGCAGTTCGTCCGCCAAGGCGCTCAGGAGCAACCCCCGCAGGTCCGGCAGCTCGTCGAGTTCGGCGGCGAGCGCCGTGAGGCCCGCGGCCTCGGTCCAGCCCGCGAGGGCGGACTTGATTCCAGGAACCTGGTTCAGACTGTCGCGAATACCCCCGAGCTCGCGGGGATTTCGGAGCCGGTTCTGCAGGCGCCCGAGGATGCGCGGCACGTCGCGCACCTGTGCCAGCAGTTCGCGGACCAGGCCGGCGGCGCCCGGCCGCGCCGCGAGCTCCCCGACAATTGACTGCCGCCGCCGGATCTCGGCCAGATCGAGCGGGGGCGCGGCCAGCCAGCGTTCGAGCAGGCGGGACCCGGGCGGGGTGGACGCGCGGGCCACAGCGCCGATCAGGGAGCCGTCGCGACCGCCGTGTGCGGACGTGAAGATCTCGAGATTGCGGAGCGTGGCAGGGTCGAGGAGGAGGGCGCGGTCGCTTCGGTACTCCTGGAGCTGGCGTAGGTTTTCCGGCTTGGCGCAGAGGTTTTCCGTGGCGTACCAAACGAGCGCGCCGGCGGGGCCCAGGCCCGGATGATCCGTTTCCAGCCCGAACCCGCGGAGATTGAGCACGCCGAGAGCGGCCATCACGGCGCGCGAGCCGGCGTCGGGCGAAAACAGCGAGGGCGCGAGTTCCGTGCACACGCGGCTGGAGGCGAACGCATGCAGCGCATGCCAGCCGGTGCGATCGTGGGGGGAGGACTGCCACTCGGCGAGCCGGCCCTCGGCCACGAGGAGTTCCGCCGGATCGAGGGCGGTGAGGATCGGGAGCAGATTCTCGACTCGCGGGTCGCTTGCCAGCTTGAACTCCCCGGTGGAGAGGTCGATCCACGCGGCGTGGAGCCCGAGCGGATCGAGCGAAACGGCGGCGAGGTAGTGGTTGCGGGCCGCGTCGATCTGGCCGGCGGCCAGCGTGGTGCCCGGGCTCAGGATCCGGGTGATCTGGCGACGCACCAACCGGCCCGCCTGCGCGGACTCCTGCTGGTCGCAGATCGCGACTTTCTTGCCGGCTCGCAGGAGCTTCCCGACGTATGTGTCCGCGGCGTGGAACGGGATTCCGGCCATGGGATGGTCCTGGCGGCGGGTCAGCGTCAGGCCGAGGAGCCGGGAGCCGGCGATCGCATCCTCGAAGAACAGCTCGTAAAAATCCCCGAGCCGGAACAGAAGGAGGGTGTCCCGGGGCAAGGCCCGCTTCGCCTCGAAGTACTGCTGCAGCATCGGAGTGAGCTTCTCCATCTTCGGGGTTTCCTTCGCGGTCTCGGACATGGACGGGGGGGAGATTCACGGCTCACCGGAGGGGAGCGCAACATCGAAGCAGATCGGGAGATTTCATGAAAGAGCTTCACTTGCGGGCGCGCATAGGCGCCGGGTGGCGTCCTCGACGCGGAGGGATAAGCCGTCCGGCGACGCGGCCCTGTGGCGGACCGGAAAAACACGGGCGAATTGATGGTCCCCTCCGTTGGGGCCGAGCGTTTTCTCCAAGCCTTTCTTCCTTCTCGCCGACACCGGCGAGACGCTCGGCCCAGGCTGTCGGGCGACGGAGGCGTGTGGCAACGCGAGCCCATCGCGAAACCTCCAGGGAGACGGATCTCGGATATTGCGCTCGCGCACAGGCGTACTATCCGAGACAGGAGTGCGTCCCCTTAACCGATGATGTCGGACCCCACGGTTCCCCTGTTCCATCGCGATTTGGGCGGCGCGGGGCCGCCCCTCGTACTGCTCCATGGCATGCTCGGCTCATCGCGCAACTGGCAGACCGCCGGCCGGGAACTCGCGGCGCGCTACCGGGTATTCGCTCCGGATTTGCGCAATCACGGGGGCTCGCCCCACGTCGCCGACACGGGCTATCCGGCCATGATGGGCGACGTTCTGCGCTGGATGAAGAGCGTGAAGCTCGAAAAGGCGACGATCCTTGGGCATAGCATGGGCGGAAAGGCGGCCATGCTGCTAGCCTGCCGGCACCCGGGGCGGGTGGAAAAGCTGGTGATCGTGGACATCGTGCCGAAGGACTATCGCTGGGCCGCCCACAGGGACGAGTTCGCCGCGATGAACCGGATCGAATTGGGCGGCCTGAGATCGCGCGCGGACGCGGAGATGCGGATGGAAGACCTCGTGCCGGATTACGCGATGCGGAAGTTCCTAACGACCAACTTGGAGCGCGATGAGGCGGGCCTATGGAGGTGGTCCGTCAATCTGCCGGCCTTGACGGCCGCGTTGCCGATCCTCGAAAAAAATCCCCTGGACAAAGCGGAGCGTTACGAAGGCCCGGTCCGCTTCATTATCGGAGGCCGGTCCCGTTACGTGCTCAAGGAAGACTGGGAGCCGGCTCGGTGCCATTTTCCCCGCGCGGAATTCATCGTCCTTCCGGATTCCGGCCACAACCCGCATATGGACGCGCGCGAAGCGTTCGTCCGCGCGGTTCCTTAGGGGCCGTGCCGAAACGATGAACGGCGCCAACGGCTATCGGCCCCGCACATCGGCGGGAGCGGCGATGACTCCAGGTCCGGGCAGGCATTGATCGGAAAGGACCAGGTCGCGACCGATTTCCCGCGAGCCGGCGATGACGCCGCTGGACCAAGCGAGGCCGGGCCGTTTTCGCGCTGCACCTTTGGGATACGGCGTCCGTCCGAGCGGCGCGTCAGGCCTTTCCGGCCTTCCGCTTCTGCACCAGCCGGTAAAAGTCGACGAACAGGGGATCGGCATCGTTGGGCCCGGGAGCCGCCTCCGGGTGGTACTGAACGCAGAAGACCGGCAGTTCGTTGTGCCGCAGCCCCTCGACCGTGCCGTCGTTCAGATTCACCTCGGTCACGACCGCCCCGCGGTTTTCGATCGACTTCGGATCGGTCGCGAACCCGTGGTTCTGCGCCGTGATCGAGACCCGTCCGGTCTCCAGGTTCTTCACCGGCTGGTTGCCCCCCCGATGTCCGAACTTCAGCTTGAACGTCGTTCCGCCCAGGGCATGGGTGACGATTTGATGGCCCAGGCAGATCCCGAAGGTGGGCAGCTTCGGCAGGAGTGCCGTCACTGTTTTGTGGATATACGGCAGGGCCGCCGGGTCGCCGGGCCCGTTCGAGAGGAAGAGCGCGTCGGGTCGCCGCTCAAGGACGGCCTGGGCCGGCGCGCCGGCGGGGAACACCTCCACGTCGAAGCCGTGCCGCACGAGCTTGCGGTAGATGCTGTACTTGGCCCCGTAGTCGAACGCGGCCACCCGGAAGCGCGGGCCGGCCGCCTCCGCCGGTCCCAAATGCGTCCCGGGCGGGAGATACGGGCGGTTGTGGTTCGCGGGATCGTCGGTTCGCCAAACAAAAGCCTTTGCGCACGTGACGTCCTTCACGTAATCGCTGCCCGCCATGTCGCGCCATTCCCGAGCCCGCTGGACGGCCTCCGCGTCCGGGATCGGGAGGGTGCTGAGGCAGCATTTCATGGAACCGTCAACCCGGAGCTTCTTGGTGAGGGCGCGGGTGTCCACTTCCGCGATCCCCGCGATGCCGGCGCGCAGAAGGTAATCCTCCAGCGAAAGTTGCGAACGCCAGTTGCTCGCCACGGGCGATAATTCGCGAACCACCAAGCCGCTGGCTTTGGGCGCAGCCGCTTCGGCGTCCTCGTCGTTGATGCCGTAATTGCCTATCTGAACGGCGGTTAATGTCACGATCTGACCGAAATACGATGGGTCCGTCAGAATCTCCTGATATCCCGTCATCGATGTGTTGAAAACGCACTCGCCGGCGATCGTGGCGTCGGCGCCGAACGCACGACCGCGAAGGACGCTGCCATCCTCCAGGGCGAGCACCGCGGGTCTGAAACGGCTCATTAAAAGTGCACGAAATGCCAGGTTGGCCCGCCTGCCAAGGGGAATCGGAGCCATCGACCGATTTGACACGCGGACCGTGTCGTATAGCTAGTGCCCATTACGCCGATGCCCTACACCGAAGACCGGACGGCCTGGTTCGATGGCCGCGGACTCTGGCCGAACATCCCCGACGCCGAATGGTACGATTGGGTTTGGCAGCTCAAGAATCGGATCACGACGATCGAGGAACTTGAGGCTCGGATGACCCTCACGCCGGAGGAGAAGGCCGGCTGCGAACACGCGAACCGGAAGCTGGCCCTGGCGATCACCCCCTACTTCTTCAACCTCATCGACCGGGACGATCCGGACTGCCCCATCCGCCGCCAGGTGATCCCCCGCGGCGAGGAGATGCAGGTCAGCCTCGAGGAGCGGCTGGACTCCCTCGACGAAGATGGGCACTCGCCGGTCCCGGGCCTCGTGCACCGCTACCCCGACAGGGTATTGTTTCTGGTGACCGACCGGTGCGCGTCGTACTGCCGGTACTGCACGCGAAGCCGCTTGGTTTCGAACGCCCAGGATTATAACTTCCATCCGGAGTACGAACAGGCGCTCCGCTACATCGAGAGTCACTCGGAAATCCGGGATGTGCTGCTTTCGGGCGGAGATCCCCTGCTGCTATCCGATCGGAAGATCGAGCATCTGCTCAGCCGCCTCCGGGAGATTCCCCACGTGGAATTCATTCGCATCGGCTCGCGTATTCCGGTTTTCCTGCCCCAGCGCATCACGCCGGGCCTCGCGGAGGTTTTCCGGCGCCAGGGTCCGATCTGGATGAGCATCCACGTGAACCACCCGAAGGAGTGCACGGCCGAGTTGAAGCGGGCCTGCGACCGGCTGGCCGAGGCGGGCGTCCCCCTCGGCAACCAGAGCGTTCTGCTGCGGGGGGTGAATGACGACGCCGACGTGATGAAGGCGTTGGTGCACCGGCTCCTGCGGATGCGCGTGCGACCGTACTACCTTTACCAAATGGACCTCATCACGGGCGGCAGCCATTTCAAGGTGGACGTGCGCAAGGGCATCGAGATCATCCGCGCCCTGCGTGGGCATACGACGGGATACGCGGTGCCGCAGTACGTGATCGACGCGCCCGGTGGCGGCGGCAAGGTACCCGTCAATCCGGATTACATCGAGAAAATCGACGACGACGAAATCGTCTTCCGCAACTACGAAGGGAAACGGTTCCGATATCCGTTGCGCAGCACGCCGGCGGCTCGCGCTCCCGCCGGAACCCCGCAGCCGATTGAAGCCGAATCAAGTATTTGTGATTAAGCGCATTAAGAACGGCCGCCGGAAGGCGGCCTTTTTTTCGCGCATTTTTTGAGCGTTTGTCGTCTCGCTGCGTCTACCTCATATCACCGCTTATCACGGTGAATGTTTGTAGTTCTTACGGTTTGCTTGGTGTTAGGTCACACGGGGCGCCTCGAAAGGGGCGCCCCTTGTGTTTTCGGACACGGCGCTACGGATATCAGCTTGCAGAAATAAGCAATCTAATGATATCCAATGGATTGCTAAAACAGTATCGGAACAAACCCGGCCAGGCGCAGTCCCCAATTCCTCTCATCTGACATTCACGTGCATTCCAC
>JBOHXF010000421.1:0-5200 GCA_050737455.1 Opitutaceae bacterium
CCGGTGGACTCGCCCCTGGCCCGGATCGGCGTCCAGCTCACCGATTCGCCCTACGTGGTCGCGAGCATGCGCATCATGGCGCGGATCGGAAAGCCGGTGTTCGAGAAGATCGACCGCAGCCGCGTCCGCGTCGTCCCCTGCCTGCATTCCGTCGGGCGCCCGCTGGAAGCGGGGGAGAGGGACGTCCCCTGGCCGTGCAATCCCGAGAAATACATCGTCCATTTTCCCGAAACCCGGGAGATTTGGAGCTACGGCTCCGGTTACGGCGGTAACGCCCTCCTGGGCAAGAAGTGCTTCGCCTTGCGCATCGCCTCCAACATCGCGCGCGACGAGGGATGGCTGGCCGAGCACATGCTCGTCCTCGGCGTGGAGGATCCCCACGGCGAGAAGACGTACGTTGCGGCGGCGTTCCCGAGCGCTTGCGGCAAGACCAATTTCGCGATGATGGTGCCGCCGCAGGCCTTCCGGGATAAGGGCTGGAAGGTGTGGACGGTCGGCGACGACATCGCATGGCTGCGGCCCGATTCCGAGAGCCGGCTGCGCGCCATCAATCCGGAGGCGGGATTCTTCGGCGTCGCCCCGGGCACTTCGGCAAGGACCAATCCCAATGCGATGGCCGCCCTGGCGAAGAACACGATCTTCACGAACGTCGCTCTTACGCCGGACGGCGGAGTTTGGTGGGAAGGCATGACCGAGAAGCCGCCGGCGGAGTGCCTGGACTGGCGGGGAAAGCGCTGGACGCCGGGGATCGCCCGGAAGACCGGGGCGAAGGCCGCGCATCCCAATTCCCGCTTCACGGCGCCGGCCGCCCAATGCCCGACCATCGACCCCGATTGGGAAAAGCCCGACGGTGTTCCGATCAGCGCGATCATTTTCGGCGGCCGGCGCGCGACGACGATGCCGCTCGTCTATCAGGCGTTCAAATGGAGCTCCGGCGTCTATATCGGCGCGACCATGGGCTCGGAAACGACCGCCGCGGCGGCCGGCGCGGTCGGCAAGGTCCGCCGCGATCCGATGGCGATGCGGCCCTTCTGCGGCTATCACATGGGCGATTACTTCCGGCACTGGATCGCGATGCAGCGCCGCCTGTCCGAAACGCCCCGCATTTTTCACGTCAACTGGTTCCGCAAGGACGCCTCCGGCGATTACCTTTGGCCGGGCTACGCCGAAAACATGCGCGTCCTGAAATGGATCGTCGATCGCGCTCGGGGCCGGGCCCTCGGCCGCGAGACCCCGATCGGCTGGGTCCCGCGCCACGAGGACCTGGACTGGTCCGGCCTGGATTTCCCGAGGGAGCGGTTCGAGCGGCTGCAGGAGATCGACCGCGAGGCCTGGCGCCGGGAGATCATCGATCAGGAGGAACTGTTCTTCGACCTCCGCGACCGTCTGCCGAAGGAACTGATTTACGAACGCGAATTGTTGATCTGCCGCATGTAAGGGGATCGGATCGGGAAAACTTGAGACGAACCCGATCCCGAGCAGTCTGGACGATTCGCCATGATCCGTTGGTCCCTTGCGATTCTGCTGCTGGCTCCCGCCGCCGCGCTGCGCGCCGCGGGGCCGCCGATTTTGAACGAGGCGATTCACAAGCTGGTCGCCGACGAGAACCATTGGGCATTCACGCAGAAGTCCCAGGAGTTCGACCGGGCCGGAAAACCGATCGGGGGGCTCACGATCGAACGCTTCGATCCATCCCGGCCGTATGACCGGCAGTGGCGGCTTCTGCAGTACCGCGGGCACGCGCCGACGCTGGCCGAGCGGGTGATTTGGAAGCATCGGAAGGCGCGGCTGATGAGGCACGCCGGCGAGAAAGGCCTGGGGCAGGTGCTCGATCTCGCCCGCGCCATCCCCGTCACCAGCGCCGGCGGCACGACGACCTTTCTCGTGCCGATCCGCAAGCACGCGAGCCGCCGGTATCCGGGCGACAAACTCGAGGTCTTCATGGATGTGAATCGGAAGCTGCGCGCGCTGACCGCGTTTTCCCTCCGGCCCAAGCGGCCGTTCCGCATCGGCGGCGTGGTGAAAGTCGACCACGGCGAGGTCGATGGCCGGCTGGAAGTCGTGCAGGCGAAGTATGCCCCCGCCCTTGTCTGGGTGCGCGGCGACGGCGAAGGGCGCGTGTTCGGATTGGTCCCTGTGGGGCGCGGCGAAGAGGTGCGCTACGACGATTTCCGGAGGGTCCGGCCGTATGGCGATCGGTTCGAAGTCAAGATCGGCGACGTCAAGGCGCTCGATTTCTGAATGAGGGGGCGGGTCGGGAATTTTTGACCTGGAAAGGGCGCGTCCGCAAATCGGCGGCGACTCCGATCTTTTCCGATCGAGTTGGGGTCCTCGTCTTGATCGATCTTCGACCGAAATATCCCGTGCCAGCCTGCATCCATCACAAATTCCGGTGAATCTTGACCAATCTCCTCGGCGCAAACGGCCTCAGGCTTCCAGCGCTGTGCTCAAAGCACGGCTCGGTCGCCTTCGATCGTTTGCGCTCGGGAGTCTTGGCCAATCTTTACCGGTTTTGTGATGGATGAGGCTAGCCCAAGGCTAACCCTTGAAGCTGACCGTAAGCTCCTGCTGCCGCCCCGGCTCAAGCGGCGGCGGATCGGCCGGGGACGCGCATGCGTCGCGATCGTTCCTAAAAATCTTGAAATGGATCGGACGGGCTGCGTCGGCCGTTTCCCACCGCCACCGCCCGATCGAGACGAATTGCAGCGGGACGCCTTCCTCCCAACTCAGTCCGGGACCGTCGCCGCGGATGAACAGGCGGTTGCCGATCCCAATATAGGCCCGGACGAGGAGGCGGGTGGCGCCGTCGGCGCTGATCGAGGATGGGGGAGCGGAATCCTCGGGCGAGAGCTGAGGTTCCTCAGAGGCGTCCGGCTGCGGGTTTCCAGGAACGAGCGAAGCCGGCAGTTCATCCGGCGCGGGCTTCCGGCGCGTGTGGTTCGAGGCAGGTTTCGAGGGCGGAGCGCCCGCATGGGCGTTCGCGGCGGGCGGAGCCGCCGTGGGCGGTTCGACAGCCGGAGCGGCGGAGGAGGGGACGGGGGCAGCCTTCGATGCGCCGGCCGGCGCCGCCGCTGCATTCCCCGCGGACCGGAACGCCGCGAGCCGCTGGTCGATCTCGGCGAGGAGCGATCGTGCCGAAGTGGTATGCCGCTGGGCGGAGGACTCGGCTTTCGACCAGTCGGCCGCCGCGAGGGCGATTTTTTCGGCGGCGGATTCGAGCCGCTCGCTTTCGGAGCCGCGCAAGGCGGCGAGTTCCCGCTCCAGTTCCTCGCGGTCGTCCTCCCGTGCGCTCGCGAGCCGCGCTTCCAGTTCCTTGACCTCCTCTTTCATGCGGTGGGGCAGCTGGTCGGCCAACTTCAGGTTCTTTTGGGCGAGCTCGGCGATTTCATGCAGGCCGGAGGCTGCGATTCCGAGCTGCTCGGCGGAGGCTGCGACCGTTTGGGAGAGCGCCTCCAGGCTGCGCTGGCGCCCGTCCAGGGCCTCCTCCTGGCGGCGGGCGTATTCGAGGAGGAATGGAACGACCCCGCAGATCGCCGCGCCGGCGACGCAGGCCATCACGAGCACCGCGGAGGTGAAACCGAGCGGCCGGCCGGATTGGCCGGCGACGAATCCGGCGGCGGCGAGAAACGCAGCGTCCGCGACCAGAAACGGCCATTTCTGCAGCCGAGAAGGCGAGCGGGGCGGGCTCATCGGGTTCCGCCCCGATTTTTGCGGCAGGAGGACTCCGACTTCAAGGGAAATGGGCCGCGATCGAGGCGCGCAGGCGGAGCCACTGCGCGGGGTTGAGGTCGCGCTTGCGGCCCGGGGCCACCTGGCGGTGGTCGGTCATCCAGTCGATGGACCAGCCGAGCGGGGTCCACCGCGCCTCCAGCCACTCCAGGGCCGAGGCGATCTGGCGCTCCGTGAGGGGAGCCCGGTCGGTGTCGCCGGCAAAGGACAGGCCGAGGAGGAACGCGTTGCAGTTCTGGCGGCCGCGAAAGGACGAAACCCCCGCATGCCAGGCGATCTCCGCATCCGGGACGAGCGCGGCGCGCGCGCCGTCCTCAGCGACGACGCAATGATAGCTGACGCGGGACTCGGGCCGGGATATGCGCTCGATCGATTCGGCGAAGCCCAGTTCGGCGTGATGAAACACGACGCCGCGCCGCTCATGGGGCGGCGATCCGGCCCGGTTGGGCGACAGCCGTTCGAATTCCGGAAAGGCCATTGACGGATTAAAGGCGCCGTGCGATCGGGATTCAATTCATGGAGCGCTTGATCGGTGCCGACATCGCGCGCCGACGGACGCCGCGGATCTCGTTCGCCGTCACTTCCGCGCACCGGTTGTCGAGCCGCCGTGCCCCTGAATCGATTGAGCGCATTTCATCTCTGGCGCGCAGGGTGCCCGGGGCCGGACTCGAACCGGCATTTCCTATCGGAAATCTGATTTTAAGTCAGAAGCGTATACCATTTCGCCACCCGGGCTGCGCTATCGGGGTAAATAGCAGTGCGGGTAGGATTGAAGCCAGCAGATTGTCCGCACCACAGGTCATTACGCCAAAAAGTAGGCGCGGAGCGGCCGAATCCGGAGGCCTTGAATTTCCACCTCCGCGATGCGTCCCCGCCAAGGTGCGCCTTTGGTGTCCTTCGGTTCTGTTCCGTGAATTGAAGCGAGGAGGGCGCCGCCGGGCTTCAGGCCCGAAGCGTCTGTTGTTCCGCCGTCCGGATTGGGGAAACCCAACCGTGCGGGACCGGCCCGGGATGACGAGCAGGGTTGAACGAGGCGGCCCGGACATCTTCAGTCCAGGTGATGGCGGCGGCGCGGAGGATTAGCCCGGCTTTTCGCGCGGGGCGGGCGCCGAAAAAAGCTCGCCCCCTGAAGGGGCTTTTCCCAAAGCTACCGCGGCTCGAATACCCCTTATCTTCCCTCCTTATGCGATTCCACAAACTCCGCCAGTGCCTGGCTGCCGGACTGTTCGTCCTTCCCGCCCTTGCCCTTCATGCCAGCGAGGCGGACATCAAGATACCCGATCTCGGACCGGTCTCGTTCTTCGATCACCGACTGTCCGGGATCGCCGTCCTGCTCGCGGGGATCGTGGTGTGCGGGATCGGCGTGCTTTTCGGAGTGATCCAATACGTCCAGACCCGGAATCTCCCCGTCCACGCCTCGATGGGCAACGTCTCCCACGTCATTTGGGAGACCTGCAAGACGTACCTGCTC
>JBOHXF010000422.1:0-11733 GCA_050737455.1 Opitutaceae bacterium
GTGTTGGCTACAAGCTGATGGCGAGGCATGCGGTGCGGCTTCCGGCGGATCCCAAATATCGCTTTGCTTCGTTCGACGATCTGATGGCCCAGCCAGGGAAGGCGGTTGCCGGGTTGGTGGATTGCGAAAATATCGCCGCCCGTCAGATCGGATCCGATCTTGCCCGGTGAATCTGAGAACCGTCGGGTGCGGCTGCGGTCCGCGCAATCGCCGCCGCGCGGAGGGATGACAAACGGACGCCCAGATGCCCCTTGACGGCGCCGGCGGGCAGCGCAGGCGCATCGAGCGCCGATCGCGACGACGCCCACCGACCGAAGCATCCAAAATGCCGGGGGGGGGGGGGGGACGGGCACCCCCCAAGGCGGGGCTGGCCGAAATCAGGCCTTCTGGACCAGGCCAGCCTTGAGGGCTTTCACGGACACCCAGAGCCGTTTCGTGCCGCCGTTCGGCAGTCTGACGCGCACGCGCTGGAGGTTGGGCCGAAACTTGCGCCGGGTGATGCTCGTCACGTGTGTGCCGATGCCACCGCTCTTCTTGCTCTGACCCTTGCGATGGATGATGTTGCCCTTGACGGGCCGCCGACCGGTGATTGCGCAGATTCTGGCCATGGTGGATATTAAATGGACGAAAGGTCGATCTTGGCGCCGGAAACGCCGGGGGCAAGCGTTTTTCCGTCACGGAGGGCGTGCAGCACCTGAAACTTCCGCCCCATGTTCGAAGGATGCAGGAGCTGAAGGAGCGACTGTTTGCGCACGCTGAACCGGCCGGCCTCGTTTCCGATGACGCGGGCCAGGTAGTCCGATGCGTGCTTCACGAAAAAAGCCTCCTGAGAGTCGATCTCGGGCGAGGCGAACCCCTGGCGCCGGAGAGCGTCCGCCATCCAGTCCCAGCAGAGGTGGCAGGTCAGATCCTGCTCGCCGGGGCACGCCAGCAGGTCTTCGGCCTGGCGATGGCTGCGATAGGCGCGGGCGGTGCCGGCGGGCGTTTCGGAGGAGATTTCGGACCAGGCCCGGCCGTAATCGCAGGCGAGAAAAAGCCCGGTCCAGGCCGCCGAGGCGATGGTTTCGGCAAGCGCCGCCGCGGCCAGCGGCGCGTCGATTCGATAGCCTTCCGGGGCCGCCGGCGGCAGCACGGAAGGCAGGTCGGACTCGAGTTCCACCTCGGCCAAACCCTCCCGGAGCGCCCGCACCCCCAGTTCCCGCCAGGCTCCGCGCCGGAAGACGAACCGGCGGAAGGGCTGGGCGTCGAACAGCTCGTTCGAGAAGACAACGCAGCGGCCGGCGAGCGCGAGCACCTCCCCGAGCCGTACGGTCCGAGTCGTGGCGAACGGGTGCGCGACACCGTGAAGAACGCCTCCCGGGCTTTCAGCGCCGATTTCGACGAACGTGCAGGCTTCGGCCTCGGCCCGGCCGAGCCGCGCGAGCGCCGCTTCGGCGATGATCTCGCCGAAGGCGGCGCTCATGGAGGCCGTGTAAAAATCGGCGCCCGCCTCGAATCCGATCCGAGTCCGATCGCGCCGGTAATAGCCCAAGGAGGGATGGTAGAGCGCGAGATCCATGAAATGATCGAACCGCAGAGTGTCCGCACCGCCGGCCGCGGTATGGAAGGCCGTGAGAAACTCCGCCGAAACCGGCGTTGCAATCATCCATGACGCGATGCACACAGTCGGGTTCATGCGCAAACGCTTTTTCGCAGCCACCGCCTGCCTCGTGGTTGGGGTGGGGGTGCCCGCGGCGACCCTTCACTTTGCGGCGCTGTTCGGCCTGGTCCCGGATCACGGCCCCGGCCGGGCGATCGCCTATGTCAAAGATGTGCTCGAACTGGTTCACGAGAACTACGTGGATCCGGCTGCGGTGGGCTATGACGATCTGGCGCATTCCGCGATCGACGGCATGGTCGATTCGCTGGACCCCCATTCCGAATTTCTGGAGGCGAAGGACAACCAGGATCTGGAAGAGGACCTGAGCGGACAGTTCGGGGGGGTGGGAATCCAGGTGGAGGTCCGGGGCGGCAAGATCACCGTGGTCAACCCGATGCCCGGGACGCCGGCCGAGCGGGCGGGGATCCGGCGGGGCGACGAGGTGGTAAGCATCGGCGGGCGGGCGGTGAGTTCGGCCGCGGCGATGGACGACGTCGTCGACCAGCTCCGCGGCAAGCCGCACACGTTCGTGTCCCTGGGGGTGTATCGGCCCTCGGCCGGGCGCCGGCTTTCGTTCCGGCTCGAGAGGGAGAACATCAACGTGGACAGCGTCACGAATGTCCACGTGGTCGACCGGGACATCGGCTACGTGCTCATCACGGAATTTTCCGAGAACACCGGCCAGCAGTTTTCCGACGCCCTCGGCGGCCTCCTCAAGCGGAACATCGACAGTCTCATCATCGACCTGCGGAACAACCCGGGGGGGCTGCTCGATTCCGCGGTGGAGGTGGCCGAACCGTTCTTCCGCAAGGGGGAGTTGATCGTCTACACCCAAGGCCGGAAGCCTTCGGACCGGGAGGAATTCCGCTCGGAAAACGAAGGCGATCCCCTCGATCTTCCGGTGGCGGTTCTGATCAACGAGGACACCGCGAGCGCCGCGGAAATCGTCACCGGCGCCCTGAAGGACACCGGGCGCGCGGTAATCGTCGGCGAGCGCTCGTTCGGCAAGGGGACGGTCCAGTCGATTTTCAAGCTTAGGAATGGCGAGGGCCTGCGCCTGACGACCGCCAAATACTACACTCCGAGCGGAATCAGCATCAACGACACGGGAATCTCCCCGGAGGTGAAGGTTGTGATGACCTCGGCCGAAGACGACGACCTGCGTTTGCAGGCTGCCCGGCCGGACATCACCGATCCAGCCGAGTTCAAGCAGGAGTTCGGCTTCGAGCCGATCGACGACCGGCAGCTCGACGCTGCGGTGGCCGTGCTGGACGGGGTTGACGTGCTCGACAGTCAGGCCCCGCGGCCGCCCGAGCCGGCCAAGGCGACGCCTCCCGTCCCTGCGCAACCGGCGTCGGCCCGCGCCGCCATTTTGCCGCACCATTCGAACCGGCCGCTGCGCCTTTCCGGTGCGCCGCGCTGCGACCGGGGATGAAGCGGGTTCCGGGACTGATCCTAGGGATCGAAACCTCCTGCGATGAGACCGCGGCGGCCGTCTTCGACCCGGAGCGCGGCGTCACCCGCGACTGCGTGCACAGCCAGATCGCCCTGCATGGCCGCCACGGCGGCGTGGTCCCGGACCTCGCGGCGCGGGAGCACCTGAGCCATCTGCCTCCCTTGATCGAACAGGCCGTCGCCGGGGCCGTGCCAGGATCCATCGCGCGGATCGCCGTCACGCGGGGCCCGGGCTTGGCGCCGTGTCTCGCGCTCGGGGTCGCGTCCGCGAAAGCGCTCGGACTTGCGCTGCGACTCCCGATCGAAGGGGTCAATCACTTGCGCGGCCATGTCTGGTCGCCGTTCCTGCCGCTGCACGCGGAGGAGCACGGGCGGTTCGACGAGCGGATGGCCGGGCTCCTGCCGCACCTGGGCCTCGTCGTATCGGGAGGGCACACGCTGCTTGTCGCGGCGGACGCAGCCGGTTCCGCCGCGCGGGAGGGCGGGCCTCTCGGCGGTGATGCCGGACCGCCTGGCATCCCCAGGCTCGTCTTGCGAGTCTTGTCGGCGACCCGCGACGATGCGGCCGGGGAGGCGCTCGACAAAGGGGCCAAGCTGCTCGGTCTAGGCTACCCCGGCGGCCCGCTGGTCGAGCGGGAAGCGGCCGGCGGCGATCCCGCCGCATTCGACTTCCCGCGCGCGCTCGGTCGAGCCGGCGAACTCGACTTCAGCTTTTCCGGGCTGAAGACGAGCCTCCGCTACGCAGTCGAAAAGCTGGGCCCGTCCGAAGCCGAAGCGCGGCGGCCTGATCTGTGCGCGAGCTACCAGGCGGCCGTGGTGGACTCGCTCGCGAAAAAGACGCGCACGGCCCTTGAGCGGGGCTCTTTCCGCAGCCTGGGGCTTTCCGGCGGGGTCGCGCGCAACCTCTCGCTCCGCCGGCGCCTCGCGGCCGAAGCGCGCCGCGCCGGCGCCGCGTTCCTGCCCGTCCAGCCCGAACAGGCGGGGGACAATGCCGCGGTCATCGCATTCGCGGCTTGGATCGATCCGGAAGGCGCAGTCCGAGGCGGCCCGGACCTCGCGATCGCGCCGAGCCTCGGCCTCTGAAGGCGGCTGCAGTCAGGTGTAGTCCCGGCGCAAGTTGCTCGGCAGGAGGCCAAGCTCCTCCCGGTACTTGGCCACGGTGCGGCGGGCGATGGTGATGCCCTTGCCGAAAAGCTTGGCGACGATTTCCTGGTCGCTCAGCGGGCCGCTCCGGTCTTCGCCCGCGACGAGATCGGCGATCATTTCCTTCACGCTCGTGTTGGAGACCGCCGCTCCGCTTTCGGCTTGGTAGCCGGGAGTGAAGAAGTACTTGAATTCGAAGATTCCATGAGGGGTCTTGATGTATTTGTTCGCGATCGCGCGGCTCACGGTCGTTTCGTGCACGCCGACGATATCCGCGATGCGGGTCATGGTGAGAGGCTTCAGTTGGGCGACGCCGTTCTCGAAGAATTCGGACTGGGCCGCGAGGATCTCACGGGTGATCCGCTCGATCGTCCGCTGGCGCTGCTCGATCGAATCGATGAGGAACTTGCCCGAGCGCATCCGTTCCCGAATGTAATCGCGCTCGGGCTTGGCCAGCACGCCCTTGGCGATCATCTCGCGGTACGTGTTGGATATCCGCAGGCGGGGGATGTAGTCGTTGTTGAGGTGGATCTTCCACTCGCCGCCTTCTTTTTCCACGATGACGTCCGGAACGATCACCCGGTTGTTGTCCTCCGCGAAACGCCGGCCGGGTGCCGGGTTCAGCCGGCCGATCTCCTCGATCGCCACCTGGATGTCGTCGGCCGGCGCCCCGAGCTTGCGGGCCAGCTCCGGAATGCGCCGCCGGGTGAGGAGCTCGAAGTGGTCCCGCACGATCCGGGCCGGCAGGGATTCCCCGCGGCCTTTGCCGGCGAGCTGGAGCGCCAGACATTCAGACAGCGACTGCGCTCCGATGCCGGGCGGATCGAAGGTCTTGAGCAGATGGCCCGCCTCCTGGACCGCCGCCAGGGGCAGCCCGGTCTGGAGGGCGACATCGGCCGGCGTTTGCGTGAGAAACCCACGGTCGTCGAGGCTGCTGACCAGATGGCGCATCGCCTCGATCGCCGGCGGGGAGAGTTCGGAGAGCTCCGCCTGCCGGAGCAGGTGCTCCTGGAGCGAGGTTTCGCTCACCAGGGAATCGAAAAAGTGCTGCCGGCGCTCCGCATCTTCCGCCGTATAGGTGCGCGATCCGGCCTGTCCGTCGCGCCAGTCCGCGTCGAATTTGCTCAGGATGTCGAACTCCTTGGAAAAATCCATCTCCTCGCGCTTGCCGTCCGCGTCCGTCGCCCCGTCGATCGGGGCCGCGGCCTCCCCGGACGCGGCCGCCGCGCCGTCGTTGCCTTCGGCGCCGTCGCCCCCCTGACCCTGGTCGGGGACCTCCAGGCTCATTCCATCCATCGGAAGCTCCTCCAGCGTCGGATTGGCTTGGAGCTCCTCCTGGATCACGGTCCGAAGGTCCATCGCCGCGACTTGGAGAATCTTGAGCGACTGCCGGAGCTGCGGGGCCAGGACCAGCGACTGGGTTTGACGCTGGTGCAGTCCTTGATGGTAACCGGGGGCGGCGCTCATGGGCCTCAAGCAAGACAGGCGGTCGGATGCTGGCAAGCGTCATATCGAACAGTTGGCCTGAAAATTGCTACAATTCTCGCGACACGCGGTTGACAGAGCCTCTGCGCGGGTGTCAGTTTGGCCGCATGATCACCTTGACCGAACGGGCGGCGCGCAAGGTGCGCGAAATGCGGGAGGACCAGGCCCCGGACAAGATGCTGCGCGTATTCGTCGAATCGGGCGGCTGCTCCGGGATGCAGTACGGCATGTCCTTCGACGAACCGAAGCCGGGCGACGAGCGCTGCGAAAGCGAAGGCGAGTCCATCCTCATCGACCCGTCGAGCCTGGGTCACCTCCGCGGATGCGCGGTCGATTTCGACGACGGCCTGCACGGCCGGGGCTTCGAAATCCGCAACCCGAACGCGAAGAGCACGTGCGGCTGCGGAAAATCGTTCGGGTAGTGGAGCGGAGGAAAAGGCGCTCGGCCCATCGGGTTTCGCGCCTTGCGCCGGGAAGCGGCACGCTGCCGGGCTGTCGGGAGAGCCTGGACGCAATTTGTCAGGCAGGTCGGCGAAGTCGATCAGTCGCCGATTCTCCCACTCCGGCCCTTTGCCGCGACGTGCAGTGCGACGGAACCGGCCGCGAGCGGCGCGGCTTCGACGCGGGCGAAGCCGGCCCGCCGCATTTCCTCCGCGAGCGCCCCGCGATCCGGGAACGCCTCGATCGTCGCATCGAGATAGCGGTACGCCTCCCGGTCGCCCGCAAGCCATCCGCCGATCGCCGGAAGGATCCGGCGCAGATAAAAGAAGTAAACCGGCCGGAACCAGGCGGCCGGCTGGGAGAATTCGAGGACAAAGAGGGTTCCCTCGGGGCGCAGCACCCGCAGCGCCTCGGCGAAAAAGCGGGCGCGGTCCGGGAGGTTGCGCAGGCCGAAGGCGATGGTGACGGCGCCGTAAGCCGCGTCCGGCTGATCCATTTTGAGGGCGTCGCCGTTCTGGAAACGCACCCGCGAATACGCGCCCGGGCCCGCCCGGCGCCGCTTGCGTTCGGCTTCCTCCAGCATGGGAAGGCAGAAGTCGATCCCTACAATCGCGGTATCCTGGGGAAGGGATCGCGCCAAGGTGAAGGCGACATCCCCGCTTCCGGTCGCCACATCGAGCACGGAGGCGGGGGCCGCGCGGCGCACCGCGCCCGCCAGCCGAGTACGCCATCCGCGGTCGAGGCCTGCGCTGAGCAGGCGGTTGGCCAGATCGTAGCGGGGGGCGATCCGACCGAACATGGTGCGGACCGCCGCTGGGTCGGGTTTGGTCATGCGCAAAAATCCATTAAAGCCCAACGAAGCTATTGACGTAATTAAGTTTGTGAAAATACTTTATCCAGGCTCTCAGATATAAGCCGCAACCAAAAGGACACTCATGTCAACGAACCTGACCAAACGGGAGATCGTGCTGGAAATCTACCGCAAGACCGGATTTCCGCAAAAGCAGATCGTGGACACTGTGCAACAGACGCTGGACATCGTACAACGCGCCCTGGCGAACGGGCGCAATGTAGAATTACGCAATTTCGGCGTGCTGGAAGTGCAGGTGCGCAAGCAAAGGATCGGACGCAATCCCAACAAGCCCGAAGCCGAGGTCATCATTCCCCAACGGGCCGTGGTGAAGTTCAAGTCGGGCAAGATCTTGAAGCAGCAGCTCAAGAAACTGGACCTGACGCGTCTTTCCCCGGGCGCGCCCTAGGCGAATTAAGGATCGCCCTCGCCGGGGCGAAACGCAACGTGGCGTTCGTCCATGGCAGCGTTTCAGACCCTTCCCGGCTTCCGCGATTTCTATCCCGAAGAGCTGGCCCGCCGCTCGCACCTGTTCCGCCTCTGGCGCCAGGCGGCGAGGGCGTTTGGCTTCAGCGAGTACGACGCGCCTGTGCTCGAGCCGCTGGACCTCTACCGGCGGAAATCCGGCGAGGAGATCGAGACCCAGCTTTTCAGCTTCACGGACAAGGGCGGGCGCGAGGTGGCCCTTCGGCCGGAGATGACACCCACCGTGTGCCGGCTCGTGGGTGCCCGCGCGGGATCCCTGCGCCGGCCGATAAAGTGGTTCAGCATCGCGGAGTTCTACCGGTACGAGCGGATGCAACGCGGTCGCTCGCGCGCATTCTTCCAGCTCAACGCCGATGTCTTCGCCGAGCCCGGCCCGGAGGCGGAGATCGAGCTGATTGCGTTGCTGATCCAATGCTTCACCGGATTTGGCCTGGGACCGGACGATTTCCTCGTGCGCCTGAGCGATCGCAATCTGTGGTTTTATTTTCTCGAGGGGCTGGGCCTCGACGAGTCTCGCGTCCAGGCGATGCTGGCGGCGGTCGACAAGTTCGAGAGGGCCGGGGACGAGGCGTTCCGCGCCTATGAGGAAAGATTCGGCCGCCTGGACGCCGCGCTGAAGGACCGGGTGCTTGCGTTCCTCAAGATCGGAACCCTGGAGGAGCTTGAGGGGACGGGCCGAAATCTCGCGAAGGTGAGCGGAGCGGCTGGCGACCGCTTTCAGGCCCGCCTGGAGGATTGGAAGAGGCTCCTGGATGGCTTGGGCTCCATGGGGCTGTCGCGCTTTGTCGCCGTCGACCTGGGCGTCGTCCGAGGACTCGCCTATTACACGGGCTTTGTCTTCGAGGCGTTCGACCGCAAGGGCGACCTTCGCGCCCTCGCCGGCGGGGGCCGGTACGACCATTTGGCGGCGAAGCTGGGGGGGCCGGAACTTCCTGCGGTGGGCTTTGCGATCGGCGACGTCACGGTCGGGCTGCTCCTGGAGCAGCGCGGGCTCCTGCCGCCCCTGGTCGAGGCGCCCGACCTCTTCTGCGTGATCGGAGGGCCGGACGAACGCAAGGCGGCGTTCGCCGGGATCCAGGCCCTGCGCTCCTGCGGCTACCGGGTCGAGTATCCTTTTCGGGAGATGGCCTTCGGCAAGCAGTTCAAGGCGGCCGCCGAATCAGGCGCTCGCCTTGCGCTCATCTTCGGCAGCGACGAGCTGGCGGCGGGCGTCGTGAAAATCCGCGATCTTTCCGCGCGGACGGAACGCGAGGTTCCGCGCGAGGCGCTCCTGGAGGCCGTCCGGGAACAGCTTTCGCCCTGAAGGGCGGCGGGCCCAAACGGGACGGGGAGCAATTCGGTCAGTCGGGCCTCGGCGCGCTCCCGCGACGCGCAGAGCGCGATCACGAGCATTCCGGACCCGAACTCGTGCAGCACCTGCCGGCACGCGCCGCAGGGCGCGATCGGCAGGCGGGTCGGCGTGTGGAGCGCCACCGCGCGAATCCGCCGCTCGCCGGCTGCAACGGCCGCCTGCACGGCATTGCGCTCGGCGCAGACGCCGAGGCCATGGCAGGCGTTCTCGACGTTGCAGCCCGAATACACTTTCCCCGAGGCCGCCAGTACGGCGGCGCCCACGGGAAATCCGGAATAAGGCGCATAGGCGCGGCGCGCGGCGCGGCGCGCGGCGCTTTCCAGGCGCCGCCTCGTGGCGGGGGCGAGGGGGGAGGGCATCGGCAATCCTCGGAATGGGTCAGCCGGGCAGCTCCTTCGCCGTCGCCGCGAAGGCCGCGACGGCGCTCTCCAGGTCGGCGCGCGCATGGGCCGCGCTGAGCTGCGTCCGAATTCGCGCGGCCCCCTGGGGCACGACGGGGTGGAAGAAGCCGACTACATAAACCCCCTTTTCCAGCATCCGCGCGGCGAAGCGCTGGGAGAGCGCGGCGTCACCCAGCATGATCGGCACGATGGGATGCATCCCGGGCCCGGCCGGCAGTCCGGCTGCCCGGAGCGCCGAACGGAAGAAGGCGGCGTTTTCGCGGAGCCGCAGCCGGAGATTGGGCGAGCGCTCGATCAGATCGAGCGCGGCAAGCGAGGTGGCGGCAACCGCCGGGGCGAGGGAGTTGGAGAACAGATAGGGCCGGGAACGCTGCCGGAACAAGTCGATCATCTCCCGGCGCCCGGCGATGTAGCCTCCGCTGGCGCCGCCGAGCGCCTTGCCCAGCGTTCCCGTGATCAGGTCGATCCGGCCCGAAACGCCGCAGTGCTCGGGCGTGCCGCGCCCATTTTCGCCCATGAAGCCCACCGCATGGCTGTCGTCGACCATGACGGAGGCGCCGAAACGCTCCGCCAGCCCGCAGATCTCAGCGAGCGGGGCGATCGTCCCGTCCATGGAAAACACCCCGTCGGTCGCGATCAGCCGAAAGCGCGCGCCGCCGGCCTCTTGGAGCTTCGCCGCAAGATCGTCCAGGTCGCCGTTGCGATACCGGTACCGGCGAGCCTTGCAGAGCCGGATGCCGTCGATGATCGACGCATGGTTCAATTCGTCGCTGATGACCGCATCGTCCTCGCCGAGAAGGGGCTCGAACAGGCCTGCGTTCGCGTCGAAGCACGAGGAATAGAGCAGGGCGTCCTCGGCGCCGAGAAAGCGGCTCAGGCGCCCCTCCAGCTCCCGGTGGATCTCCTGCGTCCCGCAGATGAACCGGACGGACGCCAGTCCGTAGCCCCATCGATCGAGCGCCGCGTGCGCCGCCCGCACGAGTTCGGGCGAATCCGCGAGGCCCAGATAATTGTTGGCGCACAGGTTCAGGAGTTCGCGGCCGTCCGCGAGCCGCACCCGCGGACCCTGCGGCCCGGCCAGGAGGCGCTCCCGCTTCCAAAGGCCCGCCGCTTCGATCCCGGCGAGGGTGGAGCGAAGCTGCCGCGCCCAGTCCTCCGTCATGCCGCCTCCCAGTCGAGAATCACCTTGCCGGACCGGCCCGAGCCCATCAGGTCGAATCCCTGTCGGAACTCCGTGCAGGGGAACCGGTGCGTGATCACCGGCGAAATATCCAGCCCGCTCTGGATGAGCGCGGTCATCTTGTACCACGTCTCGTACATCTCCCGCCCGTAAACGCCGTGGATCGTGAGCATGTTGAAGACGACCTTGTTCCAGTTGGCCGGGGCCGCCTCGGGCATGATGCCGAGCAGCGCGATCCGTCCGCCATGCGCCATGTTCTCGATCATGTCGTTCAGGGCGGAGGGCTGGCCTGACATCTCCATGCCGATGTCGAAGCCTTCCTTCATCCCGATTTCCCGCTGGACCTCGGTCAGCTTTTCGCGCCGCGCATCGACGGTGCGGGTGGCCCCCATCCGCGCCGCCAGCGCGAGTCGCTCGGGATTGACGTCGGTCACCACCACTTTCCGTGCGCCCGCCTGCCGCGCGATCGCGGCGGCCATGCAGCCGATCGGACCGGCTCCCGTGATGAGGACGTCCTCGCCGACCAAGTCGAACTGCAGCGCGGTGTGGGTTGCATTGCCGAGCGGATCGAAGCAGGACAGGACGTCCAGGGGGATCGACGGATCGACATGGACCGCGTTGCTCGCCGGCAGGCACAGATATTCGGCGAACGCGCCGTCCCGGTTCACCCCGACCCCCTTCGTCTCCTTGCAGAGGTGGCGGCGCCCCGCGAGGCAGTTCCGGCACGCCCCGCACACGATATGGCCTTCCCCGTCGACCAAGTCGCCCGCCCGGTAACCGGCCACGTTGGCCCCGGTGGCCACGATTTCGCCGACGAACTCGTGCCCCACGATCATCGGCGGCCGGACAGTTCTCCGCGCCCAGTCGTCCCAGCGGTCGATGTGCACGTCGGTGCCGCAGATGGAGGTCCGCCTGACCCGGATCAGCACGTCATTCGGCCCGGGGTGCGGGACGGGCGCCTCGATCAGGGCAAGGCCCGGACCGGAGCCCAGCTTGGCGATCGCGCGCATTTTGCTCGGAAGCGGCATCACGAAAAGGATTGCCGCAGGCTAGGGCGGCGGGAGAGGAACTCAAACCCCAAACCCCAAATACGGCCCCCTTCATGCCCAATCGATTTTACGGCCGGTTCGACGCCGAAACCTACGGCGGGACCCGAAAGACCGACTACCGGAATGCGTTTCAGATCGACCGCGACCGGATCATCCACGCGCATGCCTTTCGCAAGCTCCAGTCGAAAACCCAGGTGTTTCTGTCGGGGGAGTACGACTTCTATCGCACCCGGCTCACCCATTCGATGGAAGT
>JBOHXF010000423.1:0-14478 GCA_050737455.1 Opitutaceae bacterium
GATAAAACGCGACGGCCAGGGCCAGCGCCCGGTCCGGGAAATCCCGCGGCTCGGGCAGATAGGTCTCGAAATGGTTCCGGGACCAGTCCGGCTCACCCCATTGCGCGAGGGTCTCGGCCCAGCGGAGGGCCAGCCGCCGCGCGTTGGCTTCGTCCCTGTCTTTCCGCCCGGGCGTCGCGCTCACGTGGTGGCGCACGACGCTGCGCAGCGCCACGGCGTTTATCCGGCCCAGCGCCGCGGCGCGGAAGCACAGGTCGACGTCCTCGCAGCCGTTCAGGTACGCCTCGTCGAAGCCGCCGAGCCGCTCCCACAGTGCCCGCTCGATGAGCAGGCAGGCGCCGGTTGCCGCGGCTACCCTGCGCACGGGCGCGAGCGCCCGGAACAGCCGGGCCGGGAGGCGCCGCAGGTGCTCGGGCTTGCCCTTGTGGTCGATGAAAAGGCCGGCATGGTCGATCTCGCCCGTGCGGAAGTTCCTCTGCACGTTGCCGACCGCCCCCGCGCGCTCCCCGAGCCGCCGGTGGGCCTCCAGCATCGGCTCCAGCCATCCGCGCGGGAACTCAAGGTCGTTGTTCAGCAGCACGAGGAGCGAGCCGCGCGCGGACGAGGCCCCGCGATTGCTCGCGCGCGCGTAGCCGCCGGTCCTCTCCAGGCGCAGGGACCGGACGGGATCGCGCAGTTCCTTGAGCCATGCCGGCGTCCCGTCCGTGCTGGCGTCGTCGACGAACACGATTTCGTGCTCGAGGTCCGCGGGAATCGTCGCTCGGAGGCTTCGCAGCATCGCCTGCGTGAGGGGCAGGCCGTCGCGAAGCGGCACGATGAAGCTGAGGGTGGGCATGGCCCGGATCGCCCCGGCTCAGGCGCCGCGAAGGGATGCCTTGAGCCAAAGGCCTGCTTCGAACCCCCGAAAGAGTGACGTGAAAGCGTTCAAGTTATTTTTCGCTTATCCTTGGAGGAAATCCGGCAACGGTGGCGGCATCAGCCCGAGGGCGCCGGCGGATTCGAATCGAGCAGGCGCCGCAGGTAGCTTCCGTAGGCGGATTTGCCCTGCTTCGCGATGTTCGCCTCCAATCCCCTCCGATCGATCCAGCCCTGGCGCCAGGCGATCTCCTCCAGGCACGCGATCTTCAAGCCCTGGCGCTTCTCGATGACCTGCACGAACTGGGCGGCGTCCATCAGCGAATCCTGGGTGCCGGTGTCGAGCCAGGCCGTGCCGCGGCCGAGCACCTCGACCCGCAGCCGTCCGGCCTCCAGATACAGCCGGTTCAGGTCCGTGATCTCCAGCTCGCCCCGCGCCGACGGCTTCAGCCGCCGGGCGAACGCGGTCACGTCCGCGTCGTAAAAATAGACGCCGGGAACGGCGTAATTGGATTTCGGGCGGGCGGGTTTTTCCTCGAGCGAAAGGACCCGGCCGTCCGGACCGAACTCGACCACGCCGTACGCCGCGGGGTCGGCGACGTGATAGCCGAAGATGGTCGCGCCCGTCGTCCGGGCGTTCGCGCGCTCCAGGGAGGCGGCGAGATCGTGGCCGTAAAACAGATTGTCGCCCAGGATGAGCACCGAGGGGCTCGAGCCCACGAACTCCGAGCCGATCAGGAACGCCTGTGCCAGCCCTTCCGGGCGGGGCTGCTCCGCGAATTCGAACCGGACCCCGAAATCCGATCCGTCTCCCAGGACCCGGCGGAACAGGGGCAGGTCCTGCGGAGTGGAGATGACGAGGATCTCCCGGACACCCGCGAGCATCAGGATCGACAGCGGATAATAGATCATTGGCTTGTCGTACACCGGCATGAGCTGCTTGCTGACGGCGATCGTGAGCGGATACAGGCGTGTGCCCGAGCCGCCCGCGAGGACGATGCCTTTCCGGCCCTGCGGAGGCGAATCGGCCGGCTTCATGCGCCGGCGGCGACCCCGAGCCGCTCCCGGGCGTACCGGCGCCGGGTGATTTCCTCGCACCAGTCCCGGTGCGCGAGATACCAGTCCACTGTCCGGCCCATGCCGGATTCGAACGATTCGCGGGGCGCCCAGCCGAGTTCGCGCCCGATCTTCGAACAGTCGATGGCATAACGCCGGTCGTGGCCCGGCCGGTCCGCGACGTGGGTGATCTGCTCCGCGTAGGAGCGGCCGTCCGTCTTCGGCGCCTTGGCGTCGAGCAGCGAGCAAATGCGCCGGACGACATCCAGATTGGGGCGCTCGTTGAGGCCGCCGATGTTGTACGTCTCCCCGGGCCGTCCCCGCTGGAGGACGAGCCAGATTCCCCGGACGTGATCCTCGACGTACAGCCAGTCCCGGATCTGAAGGCCGTCGCCGTAGACGGGCAGGGGTTTTCCGTCCAGGGCGTTCAGGATGATGAGCGGGATCAGCTTTTCGGGAAAGTGATAGGGGCCGTAATTGTTCGAGCAGTTGGTCGTCAGCGTGGGCAGGCCGTAGGTGTGATGGTAGGCGCGGACCAGGTGATCGCTGGCGGCCTTCGAGGCCGCGTACGGGCTGTTCGGCGCGAAGGGCGTCGCCTCGGTGAAGGCGGGTTCTTCCGGCTTCAAGGTGCCGTAGACCTCATCCGTGGAGACATGCAGGAAGCGGAACGCCTTCTTCCCGGCCTCAGCCAGCCCGTTCCACCGCCGCCGGGCCGCCTGAAGCAGCCGCAAGGTCCCGGTCACGTTCGTCCGCACGAACGGCTCCGGGCTGTCGATCGAGCGGTCAACGTGGGATTCGGCCGCGAAATTGACGACCGCGTCGATCGCGTGCTCATCCAGGAGCCGGGACACCAGCGCCTCGTCGCCGATGTCGCCGTGGACGAAGGCGTACCGCGGATCGCCCGCGAGGTCGGCGAGATTCGCCGGGTTGCCGGCGTAAGTGAGCTTGTCGAGGTTGACGAGCGTGGAAATCCCGCCTTCGGCGATGCGCTGCCGCACGAAATTGCTGCCGATGAAGCCGCAGCCGCCGGTGACGAGAAGATTCATGGGAATCGGAGTTCGAGCCGTTCCCGGCCCCTGTCGGCGGGGGCGCGAACCGGAGCGAGAAGGTTCACGGGGGATCGGCCGGGAGAGCTCATGCCGTCCTCCATGCGGCCAACGCCCGATCCACCGCCTCGTGAACTTCGGTGAGGAGGATGTGCTGCGCAGCCAGCTTGGAGCCGTCGAGCACGCAGTTGGACCGCGGCGTCTTCGCAGCCTCCCTCATGAACTGGGCCTCGTTCTCGAAGAAATGGAATTCCTTGGGGCCCAGCCCGCGCCGGCGCATCGATGCCGTGATCTCCCGGGTCGTGATGGCGCCGGGATTCGTGACATTGTAGGTGCCGAACGGCACCCGCTTCTCCCAGCAGGCGAACGTCGCCTCCGCGAACTCGTCGAGCTGAGAAATGGAGTTGGTGGCTTCGAGCAGGCGCGAGTAGCGCATGATCTTCGTGAGATAATTGCGCGGATGGTCGGCTTCGTCGAAGGGAATCCGCAGGCGCCACACGTAAAGCTGGGCGTGGCCGGCCAGGACCTCTTCGCCGAGCGCCTTCGTTCCGCTGTAAAAGGAGCACGGCGGGGACCGGAAGGAGAAATTGGGAGGATCGTCCTCCCGGAAGCCGCCTCCGCCGGGGCGGCCGCCGTTGTAGATGCAGCCCGAGGAGATGTGGCCCCAAGGCACTCCGGCCTGGGCGCAGGCCCGCGCGATCCGCCCGGGGAGCACCGCGTTGCCGAAGAGGCATTCGTCCTTGTGGGACTCGCACGCGTCCACGTTGGGCTTGCCGGTGTAGCCGGCCGCGTTGATCAGAAACTCCGGCCGGTCGCGGCGCAGCGCCGCCTCGAGGACCGCGGGGTCCGTGTAGTCGAGTTCGCTTCGGATGAGGACGCGGAACGCAACCCCCTTGCGGGAAAGCAGCTTTTGGTAAGCGTGGCCGACATAGCCGGAGCCGCCGAGGAGATGGATCATGGCGAAGCGGGGAGCGCGGGTGCGCCCCCATACAGGACGGGCGGGCGCCCGGGATCAACGGGAAATCCGCCGGTGGTAATCGCCGCGGCTGAAATACTTCTCCAGCCAGACGTACATGCAGATGAAGAAATACCGGCTGCCCATCTCCTTGATCTTCAGCTTGGCGACTCCGTGCCGCCGGTCGCGCCAGGAGATCGGGATCACTTTCCAACTGTAGCCGCGCACGATCGCCTTGAGGGGAATCTCCACGGTGAGGTTGAAATGGGGCGCCAGCAGCGGCCGGCAGCCGTCGATGACGGATTTCCGGTAGGCCTTGAAGGCGTTGGTCGTGTCGTTCAGGGGCACGTGGAACAGGAGCCTGATGAAAAGGTTGGCCGCCCGGTTCAAGCGAAGCTTGAACTTCGGGTAGTCGATCACCCGCGATCCGCGGATGAAGCGGCTGCCGAAAGCGCACTCGTAGCCGGATTGCAAAAGTCGCCAGTAGGCGAGGGCGTCCGCAGGATCGTCCGAGGCGTCGGCCATCATGATGACCACCGCGTCCCCCCGCGCCTCGTCCAGCCCCCGGATCACGGCCCGGCCGAAGCCGTGCGGGCCGGGATTGCGCGCCGGGCGCAATTCGGGGATCTCCAGGCGAAGCTGTTCCAACGCCGCCCACGTGGCGTCCCCGCTTCCGTCGTCGACGACGACGATCTCGTGGGGGACGCCTTCGGCCCGAAACGCGGTGGAAATCCCCCGAAGCGTCGGCGGAAGGGCCTCAGCCTCGTCGCGCGCCGGGATGACGACCGAATAGAGCTTGAGCTCCGGAGGCGGAGTGAGCGGGACGGGGGAGGCGGCCATGAACGAGGCGGCCGATCAGTCGACGGGCTGCCGGAATGGCCTCCAAGCCGCGCCATCGCTTCCTCGATGGCCAATGAAAAAACGCCCCTCGCGGTTGCCGGCGAGGGCCGGGGCGGGCATCGGGCCGCATGGCGTCATGCTTCGGCACCCTGCTAGATCGGCGCGCTGAGGTCGAGCCAGTCCGGATGCGCCTCCGCATGCCGGGCGATATCCTCCCAGATGGCTTCGATCCCGGTGCGCGCCCTCCAGCCCCATATCCGGGCCGCCTTGGAGGAGTCGAGGACGAGCCAGGGCACGTCGAACGGGCGCTCGGCCGGATCCGAGGAGACGCCGTGGGTGCCGAAGCGCTCCGCGCACCAGTCCCCGATCTGCCGGAGCGACCGGGCGGAATCGGCCCCCCCCGAGAGATTCACGACCCGGTCGGCCGGACTCAGCCGCGGCCCGCTGAACTGCTCCTGGAGCAGGGGAACCAGATCCATCGGATGCAGCCCGTCGCGGACCTGCAGGCCGCGGCCCCCGAATCCGAGGTACTTGAGCGGCCGGCGCCGCAGCCAGCTGTGGATCCAATACGCATGGATGCCCTGGTCGGCCCGGCCGAACTGCCCGGCGCCGGCCATGACTCCGCACCGGTTGACGAAAACGGGCAACCCGAACGCCTCGCCGTACTCAAGGGCCATCGCCTCGCTGGCCAGCTTCGTCGCCCCGTAAAGCGACAGGGGCGATCTCGTGGAAAACTCCTCGCTCACGCCGGCGGGCCCCGCCGCAGTCCGGCTTGCCTCCAGCCGGAACGCCTCGGGCCCTTCCACGAGCGGCAGGCTCCGCAGCTCGGCGATGCTGTACACCCGGCTCGTGCTGAGCAGCACGACGCCCGCGCGGTGGCGCTTGGCGTACTCGAGGAGGTTGAGCGTGCCCCCGAGGTTGTGCTCGACGAGCTGGCGCGAACTCCACCGGCCGTCCACCCCGGCGGTCACGCTCGGATTCGCCGCCGCGTCGACGACCCACTCGCAGGCCGGAAGCGCCTCGAGGTCGGCGGCCGAGCGGAGATCCGCGTGGGCGAGCCGCACGCCCAGGCGTTTCAATTCCGCCCGGTTGGTCTCGCTCCCCGGCCGGACGAAATTGTCGACCCCGTGCAGTTCGAGGCCGCTTCCGCTTTCGGCGAACCCGCGGGCCAGCACGCTTCCAACGAAGCCGCAGATCCCGGTGATGAGCAGCTTCATCCGGCCGGGGTCAGCGCGCTTCTTCCGCCGCCCGCTTGCGTGCCGCCTCGTACGCCTTCCGCTGCTGGATGCCGATCTCCAGCAGGTCGCTCACGAGCATGCGAGCGTCCCGCTCCTGCTTGATGACCGCGCGCGACTTCCCGATCGTGGACGGATCGACCATCGTCCGGCCGGGTCTCGGCGCGATCGGAGGCGGGGCACTCATCGCGACCATCGGCGCCGCCGACGTCGCGGTTGGCGCCTTGCGCAGGGCCAGCACGTGGATGCGGCCGTCGAACTTCACGACGGCCTCGTCGTCGGCGGGATTATAGCTCACCACCTGGAGGCCGTTCGAGTCGCCCCCGACCTTCAGCCAGCGGCTTTCCCGGTGCACGCGGTCGTACACGCACACCTGTTCTCCCTGGTCGGAGACGCTCGCGCCGGCGAGCTCGTACGGTTCGGACGGACCTTCCGGCCCGGTCCCGGCCGGATTGTCGGGCGGCAGGAAAGGAGAGCGCCCGGGAGGAGCCGTCTGCGCGGCGGCGAGGATGGGAAGGAAGAGGAGGAGAAGCGCGATTTTCAACGGCTGAAGCCTTTCAGCATGGCGAAGGATCTCTCCTCTGCAATCGGCGGAGGAGGGCCAAGGCGCAAGTCATTGCTTAGCCCTCGTTTGCCAAGCCTCGATAATCTGCCTAACGGTGTCCTCCACCGTCTGGGTGATGTTCCATTCCGGGTAGTGCGCGCGCATTTTTCTCAGATCCGAATAATAGCAGATATGGTCGCCGATCCGGGGTTCCTCGACGTACGACGAACGCTGCGGCTTGCCGGTGAACCGCTCGGCGAGCCGGAACGCCTCCAGGATCGACACGCTGTTGGCCTTGCCCCCGCCGAGGTTGTAGACCTCGCCGCTGCGCGGCGCGGCGACGAACGCCGCGATGAACCGGGTGACGTCCAGCGAATGGATGTTGTCCCGCACCTGCTTGCCCTTGTATCCGTAAATCCGGTATTCCTTCCCCTCCAGGTTGCACTTGAGGAGGTAGCTGAGAAACCCGTGAAGCTCGACCCCGGCGTGGTTCGGGCCGGTCAGGCACCCGCCCCGCAGGCAGCAGGTCGGCATCCCGAAATACCGCCCGTATTCCTGGACGAGGACATCGCCGGCCACCTTCGAGGCGCCGAAGAGCGAATGCTTCGACTGGTCGATCGTGAAGGTTTCCGGGATGCCCTCGGCATAGGCCGGATCGGCGTAGTCCCAGCGCGTGTCCAGCTCCCGGAGGGCGATCCGGTTCGGCGCGTCGCCGTAGACCTTGTTCGTGCTCATCTGAACGAAAGGCGACTGCGGGCATGCCTGCCGCGCCGCCTCGATCAAGTTGAGGGTGCCGCCGGCGTTCGTGTCGAAATCGTCGAACGGGATGGCCGCCGCCCGGTCATGGCTCGGCTGGGCGGCGGTGGCGACGATGGCGTCGGGCTTCAGCTCGCGCACGAGCGCGAGCACCCCGGCCCGGTCCCGGATATCGAGCTCATGGTGCCGGAATCCCTTCAGCTCCCGCTCGAGCCGCCGCTGGTTCCACCGGGTGTCCCCGGCGGGCCCGAAGAACACCGCCCGCTGATTGTTGTCGAGGCCGTGCACCGCCCACCCGAGTTCGCGGGCGAAATAGGCGCACACCTCCGAGCCGATGAGGCCGGAGGAGCCGGTGACGAGCACTTGCCGCGGCATGTTCGGGACTATTCGGGGTTTTCGTTCCACGACAAGCCGCCAGTGACCGTCCGAATCGAACGGCTCCCGCCTCGGGGTTGGCCTTCGAGCAAGGCGGTCGCCGGCTCCGCGTGTGGATTCAATTTCCACCCGGCGCCCGTGCGGGTGGCTTGGTTTCATCCGCAACCACATCGTCAGTGCCATGAGCCCTCGAGCCGAGCGGTTAATTTTCGTCTTTTGAATGGCGGATTCGGCGCGACCGATTGTCTTGGCGCGGCATCTCCGGTGGACAGCGGAATTGCCATGCTGAACGCGCGCCCCGGCACCGCCGAGTTTGGAAATTAATGGAGGCCACCCGGCTCCGTCCGGGCCCGCCGTTTGGGATTCGATTGACAGCATGCGCCGCGTGTGTGCGATGGTCGGCATCCAGAATGTCAGCGCTCGTGTGCGGAAATATCGTCGGCCTTTCTCTTCGAACGTGACCCGGTTTCAGCGCGCCGGCCTCGCCCTATGCCTTTTCTGTGCGGTGCTCGGATGCCGCTGGGCGTTGATCCATCGCGACGGGATGGACCTGCCGGAATGGGACCAATGGGACGCTGAAGGACTATACTTGCTGCGGCCTTGGAAGGCGCATTCGCTGACGCTGTCGTTGCTTTGGAAGCCGCACAACGAGCATCGCGTGGTTCTGACGAAACTCGAAGCGTTGGGGCTGGCGGCCGCCGATCGCCAGTGGGACCAGCGGCTCGAGGCCGCGGCCAACGCCTTTCTTGCCGCGCTGATCGCTCTTTCGCTGTGGCTTTACGGGGCGGAACGGATTTCCGCGTTCGGCTGGCAAATCTTTTGGCTGCTTTTGATGGCTGCGGCGTACGCCGGGCCCGATTCGTGGGAGAACGTGGTCCGGGGTTTCGATTCGCAGCAGCTATACCTCGTTTTGCTTTCGCTCGGGGCGATCTGCTGGCTCCTGCCTCGGAGGGCATCCAGCCTCATTTGGTGGCTTGGGGCGGCGTGTGCCGTGCTGGACCTAGGGACCATGGCCTCCGGCTTTTTCGCGGCGCTTATCGTGGCGGGCCTGATCGGGTTTGAGCTTGTCCGAAAGCGGCGGAGCGTCAGCGGCGCCGTGCCGAGCCTGATTGTGAGCTTGCTCGTGGTGGCGGTCGGCGTGGTCACCCAGCACGTTGTCCCTGGGCATCGTCTGCTGATCGCGCGAGGGGTTTCCGATTTCGTCATGACCGTCGTGCAGGCCCTTGGGTGGCCGGCGTACCGGATCATGGGGTTGTTTTCGCTGGCTCTTTGGGCGCCCTGGACCGTCGCGACCGTCCGCTACCTCCGCGGGCGCTGGCGCGCCGATTCGGCGACCGTAGCCGTGCTCGTCGGATTGGGCGGCTGGGCGATTCTGCAGATCTTCGCTGCGGGGTATGCGAGAGGGGCGGGCGGGTTGCCGCCGCCTCGGCGCTACCTCGACAATTCCATTTTCGGATTGGCGATCAACGGCCTCTGCCTCGCACTGCTCGCCGAATCGCTGCCCGCGCGCCGAAGCGCCGTCCGGCGGCGCGCTTTTGCCGCCGCCGGTGCGCTCTGGGGCGCGCTGCTGCTCGGCGGTGGCTGCCACGACTGGTTCAAGGTCGCGGCCACCAAGGAAATCACGAGCGATCAGACGTACCATTATTACTGCGTCGAAAACATCCGGCGTTACCTCGCAACGGGCGATGCCGGCTATCTTCGGCACCGGGAAGAACCCTATCCCACTTTCCCCGCGCTGCGGTTCCGGGTCGATCAGCCGATCCTGAAGAATCTTTTGCCCGTCAGCGTGCGCGCGCCCTTGCCGCTCAGGCGGGCCTCCGGTGACGGTGGATTTCGGAGGTTCGCATCCTTTCACGCTCAGGCCGCCAAGCCGCGTTTGCCGCCGGCGCCCGGAATTTCCGCAAAGACGCCTCCCTTGGACAACCGGGTTTGGTGGGGATCCTACGGATCGGCTGCTCGGCCCGCGGTTTGGCGCAGCGGCCCCCTGAGCGACGCGGTGGGCGGATGGCTCCGCTTCTATTTGGCCGGCCGGCCGGCCGCTCCGGGAGCGTCGTTGGAGATCCGGGACGCGGCCACGGGCCGGCTTTGGCGGACGGTCAAGCCCGACCGGACGCCGGGCGACACGTGGCGGGCGGCCTATGTGCCCGCCCCGCCCGGTGCGTTCATCGTGGTGGCGCGCGAAGCGGCGCCGTCGCGTTGGTTCGCCTTCAGCGAGCCCTCCGAGATGGGCCGGTGGTCGTACTGGGCCTGGCGAGCCGTCCGGCGCGGTGCCCTCCTCGCCGAGCTCGCCGCGGGCGCCGCCGTCCTGATTGTGCTTGCCGGGACCCTTCCCAGGAGACGGGCTAAAAATCCCGCTTCATGAGCAAGTCCCTGGCCTCGCTTTTTGGGGTTCTCGCCGTCTTCGCGCTCGCCGCCACGCTGCCGTTCCAGCCGAACCTGGCGACGCGGGGAAAATACTTTTTCGAAGCCAGGCTCCGTTCCACGGAATCCGGACACGTCCAAATCTACTACGACAGCGGAGCGGGATTCAGCGAATCCGCCTCCACGACGGCCGACCTGGAAAGGAGTTCGGATATGAGGACGTACCGCCTCGCGCTGCCGTTCGGCACGTACCGGGCCTTCCGGTTCGACCCGATCGACCGGGACGGCACGGTGACGCTCGCCTCCGCCCGGATCGTGAACGAAGCGGGCCGGACGATCCTCGATCTGCCCAGCCGGGCGTTCCGCGCGATCAATGAAATCAGGTCCCTGCGCGCGACGGCGTCGGGATTGGAAATTGCCGTCCAACCGGGCGCGAACGATCCGCAGACCCTCGTCGCCTTGGCTTCGCCGCTCGAGCTCCGGCCGATTCACCGGCCATTCTTCCGGCATTGGATCGTGTGTGCCGCGATCGCGTGGCTGGTCTTGGCGGCCGGGGCCGGGATCCTGGCGGGAGCCTGGTCGAGCCACAGGGTCCGGGCCGCCTGGCGCTGGCTGGCGGGCGGTCCCTTGTTCCGTCCTCTTGCGCTCGCCGCCGGGCTCGCCGTGATCGCGAGCGCCTATCCCGTCGTCTTTCTCGGGCGCAGCTTCGTCTCGCCGAACTATGGAACGTTCCTTTTGTACGATCAGTTGCCGACGCTGCCCGGCTACCGGGACTCCCGCGTCAGCGACGTCCATGGCTCCGACGTCGGCGCCGTGATGTGGCAGCAGGTTCCCTATTCGATGCTGCAGCGGCGCGCCTTGAGCGAAGGCGAACTGCCGCTCTGGAACCGCTACAACTCCCTCGGCACGCCCCTCCTCGGGCAGGGCCAGTCGATGCTCGGCGATCCGCTGCAGTGGCCCGTGATCGCCGCGAACGGCGCGGCCTGGGCCTGGGACCTGAAATACCTCGCCGCCAAGTGGCTGTTCGCGCTCGGCCTCGGCCTGTGCGTCTTCGCTCTCACCCGGCATCGCGGCGCCAGCCTGATCGTCGCCCTGGGGGCTCCGTTCATCGGCTTTTTCGTCTACCGGGTGAACCACCCGGCCTTCTTCAGCCTGTGCTATGCGCCGTGGATTCTCTACGGCTGGCTGCGGATCTCGGCCGGCGACCGGCTGCGGTCGGCCGGGCTGTGGACGGCGGCGTTGCTGGCCGCCAACTGGATGGAGCTGAGCAGCGGGACAGTGAAGGAGTCCTCGACGCTGCTTTTGACCATGAACTTCGCCGGCGCGCTCGCGCTGGCCGCGGCGCAGGGTTCCTGGCGGCGCAAGGCGGCGCAAGCGGCGGTGATAACCGTCGGCGCGGTTTTGCTGGCCGGCGTGTCCTGCCCGCTCTGGGCCTCGTTCTTCGATGCCTTGGCGCACGGATGGACGACGTCGGCGCCGCGCCTCGCCGCGCAAATCCAGCCGTCGCTCCTGCTCGGGGCGTTCGACGAGGCGCTGTATCGGCCGCTGACCCGGGGACGCCTGGTCTTCGATCCTTCGTCCAATTTTCTCCTGTTGGGCGGAGTCCTTTATTTCCTCGCCACGATGCGGCGCGCGTGGAACCGCGCGGCTGCGGCCGTCGCCTTCGCGGCGCTCGTCTGCCTGGCTTTCGCGTTCGGCTTCGTGCCCGCGAGCTGGATCGCGGCGGTACCGCTGCTTGGCAATCTCCTTCACATCGACAACTGCTTTTCCTGCGCCTTCATCGTCCTGTCCGCGGTGGTGGCGGGCGCCGGCTTCGCCGCCGCCGCGCGCCGCCTGGGCTCCACCGAGGGACCCGGGGACTTGCGGACCGCCGGCCTCCTCCTGCTGGCTCTGGTCGGCGCCTATGTGGGTTTCACACAGGCGGCGCACCGTTCGGTCTACGGCCCCGGCCTCACGTTTTCGCTCTATCCCCTTGGCCGGTCGCTTCCGGTCGGCGCCTTCGTCTGGGGATATCGCGCGACCCTCCTCGCGGCGCTGATCGCGGGAGGCCTGCTCGCCCGCGGCGGCCTCCGGCGGGGCGCTCTGGCGCCGGCCGCCGGCGCCGGACTGGTCCTGTGCGGGTTCGCCTTGATCTGGCGCCAGGCGCAGGTCGCCGGAGGGGCGAGCTGGCCGGACTTTGTCGTCCGCCCCGCCATCCGGGTGGATTTTCACCGGCGGTCGGGCGCCATGGACCTCGTGCGGAGCCGGGTGGCGCGCGCTCCCTCCCGGATCGTCGGGCTTCAGAACAACGTCTTTCCGGGATGGACCGGGGTTTACGCGCTCGAGGGAAGCGGAGGGCCGGACGCGGTCATCAATCCGGGCTACCGGGCGTTCATGGATCTGACGCCGATGGGGCGGGAGTGGGACTGGCGCTATTATCTGTCCCGTTACAATCTCGCCGCGAGCCGGCCGATCCTGGATTTTCTGAACGTCCGCTATTACGCGGACCTTCGGAGCGACCAGGGGCAGCTTGAGAAGGTGCTGCGGCTCGTCCGGACAGGCGATCTCGACATCTATGAAAGTCCCACCGCCTGGCCGCGGGCCTTTTACACCAACGAGGTGGAGCCCTACCGGGGCGTGGCGCGGCTCCAGGAGCGGATCGCAGCCGGTGATGGCGCTCCGTTCGCAGCCGTGCCGGCGGAGGCGCTGGTCGCGAGCGGACCGCTGTCGTCGCTGCCGGTGGGCGCGTGGGGGCGTGTCGTCGTGCCGGCGACGCATTACCGCCTTACGGAGAATTCCACGACGTTCTCGATCCGCGCGCCGCGACCGGGCCTCGCCGTGCTCATGGAGGCCTTCTGGCCCGGCTATCCCCACGCGACGGTGGATGGAAAGCCGGCCGCCGCGGCCCGGGTCGACGACCTGTTCATCGGCGTGCCGGTGCCGGCGGGGGCGCACACCGTGACCGTCCGCTATTACCCTGCGGACTTTTACGGATGGCTGGCCATAGCGGCGCTGTCCGCGGCCCTGCTCGCGGCCGGGTTGACCGCGGCTATGCGCAGCGGCCGGCTCCTGCCGGCATAAGGACCACGCCTGCCATGGCCAAGCTCAGCGTCGTCTTCCCGGTCTACAACGAGCGCGCAACCGTGGAGCGGGCGCTCGAGGCCCTGATCGCAAAGTCGATCCCCGGCGTCGAAATCGAAATCATCGTCATCGAAGGCCATTCGAGCGACGGCACGCGCGAAATTGTCCTCGGTTATCGGGACCGGCCGCGGCTGAAGCTCATCCTGGAGGACGCACCCCGCGGGAAGGGCCGGGCGGTGCGGACCGGGCTCGCCCACGCGACGGGGGACTTCGTCCTCATCCAGGACGCGGACCTCGAATACGATCTCGACGACTACGAGCCGCTGCTGGCGCCCATCCTCGCGGGCCGGCAGGCCTTCGTGCTCGGCTCGCGCCATGGAGAGGGCGGCTGGGCCATCCGCCAGTTCACCGACCAGCCCCTGCGCGGGCTCGCGCTCAACGGCGCGCATTGGATGTTTACGCTGCTCGTCAACGCGGTCCTCGGCACCCGGCTGAAGGATCCCTTCACGATGTACAAGGTGTTCCGCAGGGATTGCCTGGACGGGCTTTCGTTCGAATGCGACCGGTTCGATTTCGACTGGGAACTCCTCATCAAACTCGTGCGCAAGGGCTACCGCCCCATCGAAATTCCGGTCACCTATCGGTCCCGATCCTTCGCGGACGGCAAGAAGATCCGGATCTGGCGCGATCCGCCCACGTGGGTCCGGGCGTTGGCGAAGTACGGTTTCGGATCGCAACCGGCCGGCATCGCGGAACGGGCGAGGATCGGCCGAAGCGCGGAGTGAAGGGGAACCAAGGCAGCCCGTACACGGCCCAGGTGAGCGGCGCGAACGGCGCGTCCGGAGTGGTCCTTGCCGAGCTTTACGCGGCCCCGCAGTAGCCATTCGGCGGGGCCGGCGGCGGCGGGCTTGGCCGGTCCGTTCCTGCGTCTTGGAGGCTCCGGCGGCCATTCGGCGGGACCAGCGGCGGCAGCCGGGGAGGGTAGGCCAGGGCGAAGTCCTCCGAATCGAGCGACAGGTTGGGATTGTAGGCCGGATCGCGCAGGAGCCGCTCGCCCCAGCGGCGCTTGATCGACTCGATCTCCGCCTGAAAGCGGCGCACTTTTTCCGGAGTGTTCTCGGACCCGCGGCTGGCGGATTCGTGGTGCACGAGCTCCGCGGCCGGCGCGTACAGGTTGCGGTAGCCGAGCCGTTCCACCTTGAGGCAGAAATCGACGTCGTTGAAGGCCACCGGCAAGTCGGCCTCGTCGAAGCCGCCCGCCTCGAAATAGACGCTGCGGCGGATCGCGAGGCAGGCGGCCGTGACCGCGGAGAGATTCTGCGTCAGGTGCGGCCGGAATTGGGGCGTGCCGGGTTCGGTCCGGCCGAACATCTTGAAGGCGTGGCCGGCCACGCC
>JBOHXF010000424.1:0-7767 GCA_050737455.1 Opitutaceae bacterium
GCAGCGAACGGATCCGCGGCCAAAGCGGGTTTTCGTCCGCGAGAGCGGGGGAGACGAGGAGCACCGTGGCGAACCACGCCTCGGGCATCGCGTGGAAGGCCGCCTGCCGGCCCATCTCCGGACCGGAGGCGTCGAGCCGCTCCCGCAGGAGCGGAACGCCGCCGACAATAAGATCGAGGCCGAGGCGCAGCCGGCGCCAAGCCCAGGTTTCGCCGCGTCCGGCGCGGCCGGGGGCGAGCGCCTCCGTGAAGCAGCACTCCCCATCGGCATCGACTTCGATCTGGGTCGATTGCTCAAATTCGGCGCCGCCATGGGGAAAGAGAGGCTCGGGCGCGTATTCGAGCCAGCCCCGGGCCGCGACACGGAACCGCTGCCGGCAGGACGCGGCGCCGCCCTTCATCATGAACACGCGGGTGGCCGCAGGCGCATTAACCAGCAGGGCGGCCCCGGAAGCGACGGCCACGTCCAGTTCCAGCGCATCCCCGGCCAGGATCCCCGCCGTCGGATTGACGACCCGCACCTGCAAGGCATGGCCGTCCCAATAGCCCTTCCCGATATGGAACGGGGCCCGGAACGACTGGCGCGCGATCACGGTCCGGCCGAGCCCGTCCGGCGCCGCGTCGATATGGAGGTGGCCGGCGAACACGGCGGCCGCGGCGCGGGCTGTGGGACGGCCGTTCAGGTCGGAGTCCACCCGCGTGCGTGCGTCACCTCCTCCGATCGCAGCGCACCTTTCCGTCCGTTCATCCGCCGCCATGCACAAAGAGCGCCTCGCGCTCGATCCATGCGACGATCTGGTCGAGGCCATGGCCGCGCTTCAGGTCGCAGAACATGAATGGCCGCTCCCCGCGCATGGTCTTCGAGTCGCGCTCCATCACGGACAGGTCGGCCCCGACGAGAGGGGCGAGATCGATCTTGTTGATGAGCATGAGGTCACTGAAACGGATGGCGGGGCCGCCCTTGCGCGGGATCTTGTCCCCTTCGGCCACGTCGATCACGTAAATGAACGCGTCGACAAGCTCCGGAGAAAACGTTGCTGAAAGGTTGTCGCCTCCGCTTTCGACCAGGACAAGTTGGAGCTGCGGAAAGCGCTCTTCCAGTCCGCGCACAGCCTGCTCGTTCATGGTCGTATCGTCGCGGATCGCGGTGTGCGGGCATCCGCCGGTTTCCACGCCGACGATCCGCTCGGACGGCAGCGCTCCGCTCCGCGTCAGGAACTGGGCGTCCTCGAGGGTGTAGATGTCGTTGGTCACGACAGCCATCTCGTAGCGATCGCGCAGCGCCTGGCACAACCGGAGGCACAGCATCGTCTTGCCGGATCCGACGGGCCCGCCGACACCGATGCGCGGAGGACGGGGAAGGGAGCTCACGAGATGAAGAGGCGATACTCCGCGGTCTCGTGACGGGCGGCCGCGATATCCCACCAGGGGTTGAACGCGCCGATCCGCTCCGGGGTGAGCGTGCGGGCGGCCGCGATCAGGTTCGGAACGGCCGCGACGCCGAGGGCGAGCAGTTCCTGGACGGCGTTTTGACCGAGCCGCAGGAGCTTCACGGCCGCGGCGAGCAGGGCCGCGCAAGCGGTATAGATCTGGGAGGCCAGGGCCGCCTCCAGCGGAGCGCCGGCCGATCTGGCCTCGATCACGGCGGCGATGCACGAGGGCGCCGGCCAGCCGGCCATCCTCGCCCGTGATTCGAATTCCACGGCGAGGCCGCCCCGCAGCCGAGCCGCGAGCGCGCAGCGCTGCCGGCCGATGGCGGCCGCGGCTTCGCGCGGCTCGCGGGCCCCGCGCAGAGCGGCCGCCAGCCGGCAGAGCTCTCCCAAGCGCTCCCAATCGGGCGGTGGCTCCAGGACTTGCCAAGCCTCCATCGAAACCGCCAGATCGGTCCGCGCCAGCGCCGGAAGGGCCTGCTCCAGAAGAAAAATCCGCAGGCTCCCCACGTCGCGCACGTCGCCGTCCTGGACGAGTCCCTCGAGCCCGAACGAATGCGCGTAGGAGCCTGTGGGGTAAAACGAATCGGATGCCTGGAGCAGCGCCGCAATCGAGCAGGCGGCGGCCGCGGCCTTCTCCGGCGGGGCGCCGCCGTCGATTCGCGCGGAGCCGGGTTTCATGGCGCCGCCAGCCCGCACGCGCAAATGCGAACCGATCTCGGCCAAATCGCCGGAGGCTTCCGCCGATGCTGGTCCGTTTTGTGCGTGCGGGCTTGTTCTGTTATCCGCTTCAATAAGGCGGCCAAGTTACCACAACTCCACCCGTAGGCTTGGCGGCTTCATGTCAGACTGAATGCGGATGATCCGAGCCGTGGGTGTGGCCGTGGCCGGCCATCGTTCCGGTGAAGCGACCGGGGCGGAACACCTCGTTCGCCTCGTGGTAGTGAATGCTTATCCGGTCGAGCGCTTGCCGGAGCGCCGGATCGTCCGGAGCGAGCAGGCGTCCCGCCTGCGCCTCGACCGGGAAATGCAGATTGCCCACAGCCCAACCGATGACGGCCGCGGCATCCGCCGATACATCCAGCGGGATTTCCAGGAGAGCTTCCTTTCCCTGCCGCAGCACGTAACGGGCTGTCCGGGTCGCCCAGACGACGTCGCCGTCCTGAAGCGGCTCCCGCACCTCGAACCCGAATTCCGTCCCATCCTCGGCCGCGCCGCGCCAGAGCCGTTTCGCCAGCCGTCTCCGATCGGCGCGGATCGGCACTTCGGGCAGCGAGCCATTCGCTGCGTAAACTGCGGCCCGGATCAGGTGCATGGGAAGGCTCCGGCTCCGACGAAGGCTCCCCGGACGGATAACTCGATTGGATCGCCAGATCCGGTCCCGAGGGGCCACGACATGGAAGCGCTCAATGGGTTCTTTCGTTCGGACTAGGTGAGCAGCAGCCCGAAGCCGATTGCCACGACTGCGGCCCCCGCCACGCGCAGCCACGTGCTGCGCCGCCCCGCCGCATAGGATCCGGCGGCCACGCCGAGCGCGTGGAGCAGCGCCGTCGCGATGATCATTCCCACCAGAAAGAGAACCGTGTTGGAATTTGCGGGCATTTCCGCGCCATGGGCGATCCCATGGCAGGTCCCGGCGACCGCGGCGACGGTCACCGCCGCCCAGACCGGCGGCCGGATCGCGGCGGCAATGACGGTCCCGAGGATGAAGACCGACGCGAGGATGCCCCATTCCGCGCCGCCTGGAGCGAGCCCGGCCACGCCCGCTGCGGCGCCGAGCACCATTGATCCGACGAAAGCGACGGGAAGAGCCCATTTCGCCCGCCCTCCGATTTGGGCGGCCCAGAGCCCGACCGCAACCATGGCGGCCAGGTGATCCCACCCGGTGAGAGGATGGATGAATCCTGTGGAAAGCGACGCGGGGCCGTGCCCCGGATGAGCCTCGGCGAGACACGCCGTGGCGAAGAAAAGGACGGGAATAAGGCGGGAGGAACGGAGACGGGAGGTCATCGACAGGAAGGGGTTACAGACGTTTCGACGCGGGGCCACGCATTCCTTAACAGCACGCTTCGTTCCAAATCCGATGGAATCGGTCCACGAACCCCGTTTCCAATTCCCCTGGATGACCTGGGGCCGACGGGTTAGCACACTTCCGCCGTACCTACCGGCCGCAAGTCATCCGCCTGCGCTCCGCGAATCCGAGGCGGCGCCTAATTAGAAATTGCCTTCCGCGATTTCCGCAGGGTCGTTCACGTCGGGGAGGCCCGCCACCGCCCGGGCGGCGAAACCGGTCACATGATGCAGAACGAAGGTGGGCCGCCCGAATTCGTGCGCGGCGCGGATATCGTGGAAGTCCGCGCCCTGGACGTCCTCGAGGACGAACGGGGGACGGGCGTCGGTGCGCTTCGTGCCGAGGTCGATGTCGTGGAAGACGATGTTCCTCGCGTGGCGGATGAAGAATCCGTACGCGGGCACGACCCCCTGCCGGGCGGGCTCCGGATAATCGTTTTCCAGCTCGGGGGGCTCGATCCGGGCCTGCGCCGCGGTGCCGCCGCCCCGGTAGAGGATGCGGATATCGGCCAGAGTCAGGTCCTCGATGGAATGGCCCGGGATCCCTGAGATGATCGAGCTGTAACGGGGGTCAACGTTGGTCGCGACGACGTCGCTGATCGTCACGCGGCGAAGGGTGCCGGTGCGCGTGCCAGCCGGACCCCGGTTGCGCGAGCCCAGGCGGATGTAAATGGCGGAGTTGCCGATGTCCCGCATCGTGAGGTTCGTGATCGCGACATTCTCCAGGGATCCGCCATCTACCTCCTCGATGGCGAGGCCGTCGCAATCATCGAACGTGCAATTTGAAATCACGACGTTCTTGAATCCGCCATTCGACTCGGTCCCGAACTTTATCCGGCCCGTTCCGGGCCGGGGGCCCCGGATGTCCCGGCCCGACAGCAGCGTGCCCTCCTCGAATCCGCTGACGTGGCAGTTGGTGATCGCGATGTTTTCGCACGCGCGATTCCGGCCGAGGGCGTGGTCGCTCTTGAGGCAGATGCCGTCGTCGAAGGGGGAGTTCACGGCGCAGTCGCTGATGCGGACGTTCCGGCAGCTGTCGATGTCCATGCCGTCCCGATCGGTGTCGATGGTGAGATTATCGATGGTGAGGTTGTCGTCGCCGGTCGCCAGGATGCCGAAGTGGCCGCCATGATAGATCGTGAGGTCGCGCAGAACGACGTTTCTGCAGTCCTTGAGGGCGATGGATTTGTCGCCGATTCCGTCCGGCAGCGAATCGCTCGGGCTGGGATATCCGAACGGTCCGCTTGGCCCGGTGACGGCCAGCGGAGCCGCCGGACCCCTCTGGCCGGCGGCCCGTTCCCGGGGCGTCGCGGCGCGCCAGGCGCCGGGATGTCCGCGGCTGAGGCCGAAGCCGTAGATGCGGCCGGGGCCGAGAATGGTCACGTGCCGGAGGTTCTCTCCCCAGATCAGGCTATTGTGCCAGTGACTGTGTCCGAAATCCTCGAAGCGGTCATTGGGGGAGTTCGGCTCAGGCGCGTCGTAACCCGCGCCGGGCTTGGGCTGCGCGGCGAGGAGCGTCGCGCCGGCCTCGATCACGAGTTCCACGTTGCTGCGAAGGCGGATGGAAAAGCACGCATATGTGCCGCCGGCCGGCAGGCGCACTATGCCGCCCCCTTGCACGGCTGCCGCTGCGATCGCCCGGTTGATGGCGGGGCTGTCGATCGTCCGGCCGTCGCCGGTCGCCCCAAAGTCCCTGACATCGAAGTCCGTGGCGGCACGTCGCCGCGGCCCGGCGTCGTGACGGCCCATCGTTCCGGATTCGGGGCTTGGATCCGCCGCTGCGGCCCGACGCGGGGCGGCGGCGAACAGAAGCGCGAACAACAACGGGCAAACGATCGTCTTCATGGGAGGGAACGAACCGGCAAAGGCGGCATGCATCCGACGGAGGGCTGGCGGCGCGATCAGGGCTTCCGGGCAGACGTAGGCCGCTCGTCCGGCAACAGATCCTCGACCGGCGCAGTGCCATCGGGACGCGTGATGGTGAAATTGCCCCGCAGGCGGATATCCGCCGATGAGGCGCCCACCATGACGGTGAACCGTCCCGGCTCCACGGTCCAGCGGCCGTTCCGGTCGTACAACTGGAGGTCGCGCGGCGTCAGGGTAAAGTGGACGGGTTTGGTTTCGCCGGGCCGCAGGCGCACCCGCTCGAAACCGCGGAGCATTTCGTCGAAGGTCGTGGTGCTGCTATAGTCGTCCCTCAGGTAAAGCTGGACGACCTCTGTCCCCTCCCGGTCACCGGTGTTCGACACCTCGCAACTCACCTGGATTTCGCCGGCGGCGCCCTGCCGCTCCGGGGAAATATGCAGCGCGCGATAGGCGAACGTCGTGTAGCTGAGGCCGAAGCCGAAAGGGTACAGCGGACCGCCGACCATGCCTATATCCCCCGCTTGCGAACCCGGCCGCCAGGGGAACGTGAAGGGGACCTGGCCGACGGTGCGGAGCACGGTCATCGGCAGCCGTCCGCTGGGATCGACATCGCCGAACAGAACGTCCGCTATGGCGTTGCCGGCGTCCTCGCCGGGGAACCACATCTCGACGATCGCGGGGACATGGCTGGCCGCCCAGGACACGCTGAGCGGACGGCCGTTCGAAAGGACGAGCACGACCGGGACACCGGTCGCTTGGATCGCCTCGAGCAGGTCCTCCTGGTAACCCGGCAGATCGAGGCTGAGCCGGCCGTGGGCCTCACGGCAGATCCGGTCGGTCTCGCCCAGGACCGCGATCGCCACGTCGGCGCCGCGGGCCTTGTCCGCCGCCGCCTCGATCCGGCGCAGCACCTCGCCCGAGGGCGGCTCCTTGAACACGTCGCTTTCGGGATAATCCGCGTCAACGACATCGCAGCCCTGGTCGTAGTCTACGAGGCAATTCGGGCCGAGCTTGCGCCGCAGGCCGTCGAGCACCGTCACGAAATCGAGCTGCTGGGGCCCGTAGCGGTTGTCCCAGGCGGTGCGGTTGTTCGCGAGCGGGCCGGTTACGAAAACCCGCCGCAGGTTCCGGCGCAGAGGAAGGAGGCCCCCCTGGTTGCGTAGGAGCACGATCGACTCCCGGGCGGCGCGCCGCGAGGCCGCCAAGGCGTCCGGCCGGCGGATGGCCGCGTCCGACGCCGCCGGGTCGGCGACATAGGGCCGGTCGAAGAGGCCCAGCCAGAATTTCACCCGCAGGATGTCCCGAACTCGGGAGTTCAGCATGGCCATCGAAAGCTGCCCGGTCCGGACAAGCTCGCGGACCTTGTCGACGTACACCTCTGGCTCGGTGAAATCCGTTCGGACGTCGAGCCCGGCCACGATGGCCTCGCGCACGGCTTCCAGCGGGGTGCCGGCGACGCGGTGCTTAAGCTGGATGTTCTCGACGGCCTCGCTGTCCGACACGACGTAGCCACGGAACCCGAACTGGCGCCGGAGGATCTCCGTGAGGAAGAGCCGGCTGCCCTCGATCGGAACGCCGGCGTAGTCATTGTACGACGCCATCACGCCCAGGGCGCCGGCGTCGTGCACGGCCCGGTAGAAAGGGGGGAGGAAAATCTCCTCCACGTCGAGCCAGCTGCACTCCGGGTCGGTGCGGGCGTACCCGTCCCGGCCGCCCTTCGGGATCCCATACAGCACGAAATGCTTCACGGTCGAAACCACCCCCTGCGACTGGATGCCCTTCACCTGCTGGTATATCAGCTCGCCGGCGAGGTAGGGGTCCTCTGAGTACGAATCCGGCGTTCGCCCCCAGCGGGGATCGCGGGCGAGGTCGGCGATCGGCGAGTACACGTTGGTATAACCGAGGGCCCGCGCTTCCCGGCCGGTGACGACGCCGATCATCCGGACCAGCTCCCGATCCCAGGTGCTGCCGACCGCGAGCTGGCAGGGAAAGCTCGTCGCCCGGGTGTGCAGGAGCCCTCGGATGCCCTCGTTCGTGAAATCCGCCGGGATGCCGAGCCGGGTGTCCTCGATGAAGAACCGCTGGACCTCGTTGAGGGCCCGGGCATGGCGCGAAGGAGGCCAGTCGAGATCGGTGACGATACGCTTCTTGTCCAGCCCGTTGAGGTCCTCGTCGATGTTCCCGATGCCGTCGTGCCAGACCCGGTGTTTCCAGCTGGGTGTCGGCAACGGGTCCTTGAGCACGCGGCCGTAGCCGTAAAGGGTGGCCAATTGGGCTGTCTTTTCGTCGACCGTCATGCGCCGGAGCAGGTCGTCGACCCGCTCGTCGATGGAAAGGCGGGGGTTTTCGTAAGGGTCTTCGACGCCATTCTTGTCGAGGTCGATCCAGCCATTGTGGTAGAT
>JBOHXF010000425.1:0-2655 GCA_050737455.1 Opitutaceae bacterium
ACCGTCGATCTCCCGCTCGTCTTCCCGCCGGACTGACGGGAGGACCGGGGAACGCGCCCGGCGGCGACGGTACTATGCGCGCCTATGAGCGTCAAAATTCAAGTGATCTTTCACAGCGTGCACGGGCATGTTTTCAGGCTGGCCGAGGCGGTCGCCGCGGGAGCGCGCGAGGTGGCGGGGGCCGAAGTCGAGCTGTTTCAAGTCGCCGAGACGCTTCCGGCCCCTATCCTAGAGAAAATGGGCGCCCTTGAGGCCAAAAAGGCGTTCGCCCATATCCCGATCGCCGATCCAAAGCGCCTGGCCGAAGCCGATGGGATCCTCTTCGGATCGGGAACCCGTTACGGGAGCGCGACGGCCCAGATGCAGGCGTTCTTCGACGCCACCGGAAGCCTCTGGACAAAAGGAGCGTTGGTCGGAAAGGCGGGCGGAGTGTTCAGCTCAAGCGCGTCCCAGCACGGAGGGCAGGAAACAACGCTGGTCAGCATGCAGACCTTTCTTTTCCACCAGGGCATGGTCGTCGCGGGGGTGCCTTACGCCGCCCAGGAGCTGCTGAACATGGCCGAGATCACCGGCGGCACCCCATACGGCGCGACCACGATCACAGGCGGAGGCGGCAAGCGCCAGCCGAGCGCGAACGAACTGACCATCGCCCGCTACCAGGGGCGGCATCTGACGGAAATCGCCGCGAAGCTCAAGGCCGGCTGAGCGCGGCGCCAGCGCCCGGGCACGCGAAATGCACGACTACGTGAAATCCAGCCGGTAGATTTCGGGCGGACAGTTCACCCGCACCGCCGGCCCCGTGCAGCCGATTCCCGCGCTCACGAGGAGCCGGACGTTCTCCGCCCGTTCGTAGAGGCCGAGGGGATGGAGCCGGCCGAGCGTCGGCAGGCAGATCGGCCGGCCGAGAAAGCGGACCTGGCCGCCGTGAGTGTGGCCGGCGAGTTGCATAAAATCCGACGCATAGGTCCAATCCCATGTGTCCGGCTCGTGGCCGATCAGCAGCTTGAATCCGGGGCCCTTGACGAGGTCGAGCCGCTGGGGGGCGCAGAGGGCGGAAGGCACTCCCACGATCGTGAGCCCGTTCCAACTCTCGCGCTCGTTGCGCAGGACAGTCACTCCGTGCGCCTTGGCCTGGCGTTCGACGCCGCTGAGTCCGCCGTAGCCGGTGTCGTGATTTCCGGCGGCAAACACCGTTGCGCAGCCGGGAGACCAGTGCGCGAAAAAGCCGTCCATCGGAGTGTTTCGCTCGTCGCCCAAGTCGCCGCCGAGCAGGACCGCGTCGGGGCGCTCGCGGGCGACGATCGTGTTCAGCGCCGCCGCCTCCGGCGGGCCGAAGTGATGCCCGAAGTGGACGTCGGTCAGAAAGACGATCCTTCGGCCGGCCCAGCCTGCCGGCCCGGCCACGTTCAGGCGCCGGACGCGACAGCATTCGGGGAACGGCGTCTCGTCAGCGGCCAGGCGCGCGGCAACCGCCGCGCCGGCAAGCGCGGTGAAGAACGTGCGTCGGGTGACGGGGGCGGCCGGCATCTCAAAACCCATGACCGGCGACCCCGCTGCCGGGTTCCGGGAGGGTTTGGCCTGGTCGGTCCCGGGCCGGGGAAACGGCCGCAAGGGGGGCGCGCGATAACTCTCTGGACAATGGGCCGGATGCGATCTTTTTGTTTGAGCGCACCTTCGCCATGAAAATCGTTCACGCCGCCGGCGAACTCTATCCGTACATGAAGACCGGAGGGTTGGCGGACGTGGTCGGCGCCCTGACCTCCGCGCTCGCGGATTTGGGGCACGAGATTTCGGTGTTCCTCCCGGGATACGCCGCAGCGCTCGGCCACCGGGACGCCGCGGGCGCCGAGCGGCGCTTCCGGCTGAAGATCGAAATGGGCGAGGAATTCCTTTCGGGCGAGATCCGGGTTTTCTCGCCACGCCGGGGCGTGACGGTCTATCTCGTCTGCCGCGAGGAGTTCTTCGACCGCCGCGGCGCCTACGGCAACGGGGAGCGGGACTACGAGGACAACGCGGACCGGTTCATCTTCTTCTCGAAGGCGGTGGTGGAGACCCTGCGTCTGGCCGATATCGGAGCGGACATCGTGCACGGACACGACTGGCAGGCGGCGCTTGTGCCGCTGCTCGTGCGCGAGGGGGAGCGCCGGCACGGGATCACGCTTGCCGTCAAGACCGTGTTCTCAATCCACAATCTCGCCTACCATGGGCTCTTTCCGGCCGCGGCCTTCGCCCGCACGAATCTGCCGGCGGAATTGAACGGAATCGACGGCCTGGAATACTACGGGCAGACGAACCTGATGAAGGGGGGCATCCTGTTCGCCGACCGGGTCACGACGGTCAGTCCAACCTATGCCCGGGAAATCCAGACGCCTGAATTCGGGTGCGGACTCGAGGGGGTCGTGCAGTCCCGGGCAGGCGACATCGAGGGCATCGTCAATGGGATCGATACCGCCGTGTGGAACCCCGCGGTCGACCCTCTGCTGCCCGCGCGCTATTCGGCGGCGAACCTCGCGGGCAAGAAGGCCTGCCGGTCCGCCCTCCTCGACCATGCCGGCTTCCCGCCGGCCGGGGGCGGGGCCCTTTTCGGGATCGTCTGCCGGATGGTCGACCAGAAGGGGCTCGATTTCGTCCTCGCAAACGCCGACTGCTTTCTGG
>JBOHXF010000426.1:0-10289 GCA_050737455.1 Opitutaceae bacterium
GCTTCCATCACGCCCCACACCGTGCCGAGCAGCCCGATGAACGGCGCTCCCGAAACGATGCTCGCGAGAAAAATCATGCTCGATTCGTACCGCAGCGTCTGCCTCGAGACGGCGCGCTGGAGCGCATTCTCCGCGAGCTCCAGGCGGAATCGCGGGGTGTCCGTCCCCTTCTCGTTGCCGATCGCCGCGCCTCGCCAATAGGCCTCGACCGCGTCGCTGAACAAATCTGCGTAGGGGATCGATCGCTGCTTTCGAACCGACTCGGGCAGGTCCAGGAGCCTCCGTTCCTCCCGCAGCCGGTGGTCGAAGGCGCCGTTCAGGCGGCGCAAGTTCTTCAGGTCGGCGCTCTTTCCCAGCATGATCGCCCAGGCGATGATGCTGAAGAGCCCCAGGGCGGCGACGATCATCCGATCGACCAGGTCGCAGCGCTGGAACACGGTGATCGGATCGGTGGTGGCCAGAATCGGCAGAAAATGGAGCGCGGACATGGACGTGCGGGCCCTACAGTTGGGCGTTTTGCCCGGCCGCGGCAATTTGATTGAAGCCGGGTACGCAAATTTGCCACACTGGACGGATGTCTTCGCCACACCAGCACCCCGGCAAACTCATCTCGTTCGAGGGCTCGGAAGGGAGCGGAAAGTCCACGCAGATCACCCGGCTCGCGGCGCATCTCCAGAAACTGGGCCGCGACGTCGTCACGGTCCGGGAGCCGGGCGGCACGGAAATCGGCGAACAGATCCGCAATTTGATCGTCCACAATTCCCAAGGCGAGGAGATGTGCGCGGAGACCGAACTGCTGCTTTTCGCAGCCTCGCGCGCCCAGCTCGTGCGCGAGGTGATCGCCCCGGCTTTGCAGAAGGGAGCCATTGTCCTGAGCGACCGGTATCTCGACTCCTCGACGGTGTACCAGGGGATCGGACGCAATCTCGCCCCCGATCCCGTGCAGCAGATCAACCGCTTCGCCATCGGCAACGTGATGCCCGACCTGACGATCGTGATCGACGTGCCTACGGACGTGGGCCTGTCCCGGGTCCGCCAGCGCGCCTCGGACCTGCCCGACCGCATGGAGCGGGAAAACATCGATTTTTACGACAAGGTTCGGGATGGCTACCTCGTGCTGGCCAAGAGCATGCCGGAGCGCTTTGCGGTGGTCGACGGCACGAAGAGCGAGGACTTGGCCGAGAAGAAAATCTGGTCGGTGGTGAAGCCCCGGCTGGCATAGGCATGGCCCAGCCGGCCGAAGCGCCCGCCGGGCGGCCCTGGCCGCCCGGCCTCGCCGAAACCCCGGCCGCCGGGGTCATCGACCGGGCGATCGCCCGGGGGCGCCTGGCGCATAGCCTTCTCCTTCACGGAGACGGCCTCGAAACCCTGTCGGCCGCAGCGGAAACCCTTGCTTCCCGGCTGCTCGGCTCCAAGGGGAGCCATCCGGACTGCTTCGCGCTGCGGCCCGCCGGCAAGTCGCGCCAAATCTCCGCGGAGGCGACCCGCGGGCTGATTTCCCGGGTGCAGGTTTCCGCCACGCTCGGAACGCGCAAGGTGGCGATCGTCTTCGAAGCGGACCGGATGAATCTGTCCGCGGCGAACATTTTCCTCAAGACCCTCGAAGAGCCTCCACCCGACACCACCCTCCTGCTCGTGAGCGTCCATCCGTACGCCCTGATCCCCACGATTCGCAGCCGCTGCCTGCATTTCCGGTTTCCGACCGACCCCGCCCTGGAGACTCCGGGCCATTCGGCCGGCTGGCCCGAATGGCTCGAGACCTACGGCGCCTGGCTGGCCGGACTCGGCGCGGCGGCCGGTTCCAGAACGGCGGCGGCCGACGCGATCTTCGGGACCTACGGGCTGGTCGCCCGCTTCGACCTGATCCTCGAAAGGGCGACGGCGGAGGCCTGGGAGCGGCAAAAGGCGTCCCTGCCGGCCGAATTGGAGGACGACGAGCGCGCGGCGGCGCAAACCGGCCTCGCCAACGGGCTCCGTTCGCGCTTTTTCGCCGACGTCGAGGCGGCGACACGGAACCATGCACGGGCCCGGCTACCCGAGGCGGGGGGTGCCGTCCGGCGTCCGTTCACGGCGGCGATCTCCGAGATGGAGCGCGGAGCCGGGCTTTTGCGGCTCAACTTGAACGAATCGGCCGTGCTTGAGAACTTCCTGCTCGCCTCCCTGCGCCTGTGGGCGGACCCGCGCCTGCGGGCCGAGGCTTGAGGCGCGGGCCGGGACCCCATCAGCCGGCCGACTCCGCCCGGCGCCTTGCGTCGGCCTCGATGAAGCCCTTGAGGCCGTCGAGCTCCGCGCGGACACGGGCTTTGACGGCGGGCAGCTCGGCAAGCGAGCCAGCCGGTTCCCGGGCGAACAGATAGAATTTCATCTTGGGCTCGGTGCCGCTGCCCCGCGCGGCGTAGCGATAACCGTTCGCGAGGGTCGCGAGGTACAGGTCCTGTTTGGGGATCGGATCGCCATCCGCGTCCACGATGGACCGCCGGCCGAAATCCTGGAATTCGGAGAGGGAGATCCCGCCGAACTCCCGCGGAGGCGTGGAGCGGTACGTCTCCAGGATGCGGCGAATCTTCGCGCTCCCGCTCGCCCCTTCATAGTATAGATTGATCGTGTTCTCGAGAAAGAACCCGTGCCGCACGTACAATTCGTCCAGGTACTCCGTGGCCGTCCGACCGCGCGCTTTCAGCCACGCGCAGAACTCCGCCATCATCAGGCAGGCGGCGTTGCCGTCCTTGTCCCGGACCAGATCGTTGGGCAGGTAACCGTAGCTCTCTTCGGTCCCGAACGCGAAAAACGTGGAATGGCGCTGGTGAAGCTCCGCCCGTTCGGCGAGCGGCGCGGCGTCGTAATCGTAATCGGGCCCCAGCGCCGCCTCCAGCTTCTCCTCGTAGCGGCGAAGCTTGGCCGCGATCCACTTGAAGCCCGTCAGCGTGTCGATCACCTTGACGCCGTGACCCCGGCCGATCGCCTCCTGGAGCCCCGAGGTCACGAAGGTCTTGATGAGGCACACCCGGGACGAGCCGGCGGCGGGGATCCAGCCCATTTCCTTGAGCTTCGCCAGGCGGTAGTCGGCGAGCAGCGCGCCCACCTGATTGCCGGTCAAGAGCTCGATCCGTCCCTCACGGGTCCGGACGGCGCAGCCCATCCGGTCGCAGTCCGGATCGGTTGCGAGCACAACGTCCGCAGCGATCGAACCCGCCAGCGCGACCGCGCGGGACAGGGCCTCCGCATTCTCCGGATTGGGGGACTTGACCGTCCGAAAACGCGCATCGAATGCCATCTGCTCGTTCACGGTGTGCAGCTCGCAGCCGGCGTGCAGGAGCAGCGGGGGCGCATGGACGGCGCCCGTCCCGTGGAGGCTGGTGAAGACGACGTTGAGCCGGCCGAGCCGGAACACCGACGGATCGAGGACCGCCAGGGCCGCGGCGGAGATGTAGGCGTCGTCGGCGGCGCGCCCCAGCATCGTGACGGCCCCCAGATCCTTCACGAGGAGGTTCGCGAGATCGCCCAGAGACACCGCATTCACCTCACGGACGATCCCCGCGTCGTCGGGCGGCACCACCTGCGCGCCGTCCGTGAAATACGCCTTGAACCCATTATCGTGGGGCGGGTTGTGGCTTGCCGTGATCACCACGCCGGCGTGGGCCTTCAGCCAGCGGACGCTGAAGCTGAGCTGCGGGGTCGGCCGCGGCTCGGCGAAGATGAACGCCTCGCCGCCGAGCCTCATCCAGGCGGATGCGGCCAGCTCGCAGAAATGCCGCGAGAAATGCCGCACGTCGTGGGCGATGACCAGGCGGGGGCGCTCCGGCCGGCCTCGGGCCTCCAGGTAGCGGAACACGTAGCGGAAAAGCCCCGCGGTGGCCCGGGCGAGCGTGAAGTCGTTCAGCATGTTGCTGCCGATGGCGGCATGCGCGGGCGCTTCGCCCGGGCCGCGCCCTCCGAGTTCGGCTGCCGTCGCGATCGCTCCGATCGTGCGGCCGCGGATTCCGCCGGTGCCAAATTCCAGGTGGCGGTAGAACCGGTCGTTCAATTCTCCCCAAGCGCCGCGTTCGACGAGCTCTCCGATGCTTGCGGCCGCCCACTCGGGCAGTCCGGCTCGGGCGAACTCGTCCATGCTTTGCGCGGCTGAGCTCAGGAGCTTGCCTTCGGCGGCGGCGGCTTGGATGCGTTCGAGGGGAATCGTCATGGGCGGAAAGGGATCAGGAGAGGCACAACCCGGCTTCGATCGCAGGCTTGCGCGCGAGGCGCTTCCAGCTCTCCGCGAACGATTCCTCGTCATCGCCGAAGAGCGGCGAGACCTCGAGGTCGAACGGCGGCAGTCCGGTCGCGTCGGACGGGACGGACGCCCCGCTCGCCCGAAGCCAGCGGACGAACTGCCGAAGCTGGTCGCGCCGGCAGCTTTCGGGCGAATCGACGCCTTCGGCGTTCTTGACCGGCGAAAAATCGTCCGCCCGGGCGGTTTCGATAATCACCGGATTGGCCGCGAAGGGGATCGCGTCGAAGACGAAGAGCTCGAATTTGACGCCGTTGGGCCCGTCCGGCTTCACGGGGCGGCCGTCCGCGTCGACCGTGGCCACCTTCTTGTCGGCACGGTGAAAAGGCAGCAGGCCCGCCCCGGAACTCGGCGCCATCCGGCGCACGAAATCGCGGTCGAGCACGTGGATCGCTATGCTTCCGGCGTTGTAGCGCAGTTCGCCCGACGGATCGCGCTCGCGCTGCCAGTCGATCGGCAGATCCGAGTACTCGATCACGACCGGCTTGCCGCCGCGCACGCAGAAGTGCCCCAGCTTCTCCTCGGGGTAGGCCTTCGGCACCGTCTTGCTCGACATCTCGGAGCCTCCGAGAAGGTGCCAGCCGATGAACGCCGGGTCGACGCAGCGGACCAGCGGATTGTCCACCTGAAAGTAGGTCAGGGTCTCGATCCGCTCGGCCGCCAGGAGATCGAGGGCGCCGCTGCGCCGCAACGCGCGCAGGGAGCCGCCATGCCCGTCGGGCGACAAGGCGATGGACGCGGGCGTCTCCAGCAGGATCCGGCCCCGGAAATCGACCGCCGGCATTCGGCCCTGCCTGAAAAAATGAACGCGCCCGCGGTCCAGGCCGAAAAAATTGTTCGAAAGGAAGAACGTCTCGGTCGCCGCATGGTTCTGGTGGCTCGTCATGATGAACCAGTGCAGCGGCTTCCCGTAGCGCAGGCCCGCCGCGCGGATCTTCCCCGCGAAAACCTCGAACAGGGATTTGCCTCGCACCGGCGTCACCGGAAAGGTCCCCTTGGGACCGTCGAAGCCAAGCCGGGTCCCCTGCCCCCCGGCCACCGTGAAGGCCGCCACAAGGCCGCCCTTGAGCGCGGTCTCGCCCGCCGCTTTCGCGCGCAGCCAGGCTGCCCGGTCCCCCCCGTGCCCGGGGAGCTTTTCGTACGGCGCCGGCGCCAGCCCGGACAGGTCCGCCGCTGCGGCCGCCCCCGGCAGCACGAGGGCGCGGTTCAGCCGCTCCACCTCGTCCAGGTCGATTTCCTCGGCCTCGGAACACAGCCGCTGCCGCCCGGCCGCATCGAGCCGGTCGAAGAAGGCGAAGACCTGGCCCTGCCCGGCGCCCAGGAATTTCTGGCGAAGACGGTCGTGGGAGATCATCGGGGGAGGCTCAGTTCGGGAAGTGGAAGATCGCTTCGTCCGGCTTGGCGTAGCCCAGGTTGCGGCGGATCACGCGGGCCACGTAGTCGGGGTCGTTCCGGAGCCTGTCCAGCGTCCGCTCCTGGTCGGCCAGCGTCTTTTCGGCATCGTCCAGGCGGTGTTGGTCCGCCGCCTCGCGCCGCTGCAGGAGCGTATACTCCTCGCGCATGTTCACGAAGTACAGGCCCGCGGCCACGCCCAAGGCTGCGAAGATCGCCAGGTAGACGCTGAAAACAATTTGGCGCAGGTTCACGGAAGAGCGAGGATCGGCCCATTACACCAGGTTCACCGGATCGACGTCGAGCGTTTGCGCGACATCGCGCGGCCACTCAAAGTCCGCCCGCAGCCGCGTCAGTTCCCCGATCACGGCGCTCACGACGGGGGTGAAGTACCAGAGCTGCCATCGGTAGTGGTCCTTGATCTTTTCGATGGGCGCGCTCGCAGGGCCCTTCAGCTCCACCCGGTCCCCCAAGGCCGCCGCGGCGCGCTTCGCCCACTGTTCCGCGAAGAACTTGACCTTGTCCGGATTGGGGCCGCGGAACTGGTGGTGGATCAGGTGCCGATACGGCGGGTACCCGTACTGGCGGCGGACCGCGAGTTCCGCGGCGGCGAATCCATCGTAATCCGCGTGGCGCGAGAACTGGATCGGGCCGGCCTGGGGCGTGAAGGTCTGCACCACGACCTCTCCGGCGCGGTCGCCGCGGCCTGACCGGCCCGCGACTTGAACCAGCAGTTGGAAGGTCCGTTCGTTCGCACGAAAATCGGGAATGTGCATCGACAGGTCCGCGTCGATGAGCCCGACCAGCGTGACGTTCGGGAAGTCGAGCCCCTTGCCGATCATCTGCGTCCCGACCAGGACGTCGATGCGCCCCACCCGGAATTCCTCGAGGATTTCCCTGAAGCGGTTCTTCCGCGTCATGGTGTCGGCGTCCATCCGTGCGAGCCTGGCCCGCGGCAAGACCCGCCGGACGGCCTCCTCGACCCGCTGGGTGCCGAGGCCCCGCCAGCGGAGGTCGGGAGCTCCGCATCCGGGGCATCGGGCGGGGGCCGGGCGGCTGTCGCCGCACAGGTGGCAGTGCAAGGTTTCGTCCGCCCGATGATAAGTGAGGGCGATGCTGCAGTGGACGCATTCCTCGACGTGGCCGCACTTTGCGCACAGAATCGACGGCGAGTAGCCCCGCCGGTTGATGAAGAGGATCGTCTGCTCGCGGCGCTCGAAGCGCGCCTGCATGGCGTCCACCAGGCGGTGGGACAGGGCCGAGAAGCCGCGCTGCCGCAGGGTCTCGATCCGCATGTCGACGATGTCGATGTCCGGCAGGCGGCGGCCGTCGATGCGGCTCGGCAGGACCAGTCGGCCGTACTTGCCCGCCTCGGCGTTAGCCTGGCTTTCCAGGGAGGGCGTGGCCGAGCCCAGGATCGCGACGGCGCCCGCAATCTTCGCGCGCATGACGGCCACGTCCCGGCCGTGGTAGCGGGGGGACTCGTCCTGCTTGTATGCCGGCTCGTGTTCTTCGTCGACGATCACAAGCCGCAGGTCGGCCACCGGCGCGAATACGGCGGACCGGGCCCCGACCACGACGCGGGCCTCGCCGGTCGCGAGGGCGAGCCAGCCGTCGAGGCGCTCCCCTTCGCTGAGGAAACTGTGCCAGACCACGCAGCGGTTGCCGGGGGCGATCGCCGCCAGCCGGCCGCGCAGGCGGGCCACCGTCTGCGGCGTCAGGGCCACCTCCGGGACGAGAAAGACGACTCCGCCGCCCGATCGGAGCACGGTCTGCATCGCGCGGAGGTAAACTTCCGTCTTGCCCGAGCCGGTCACGCCGTGGAGCAGACAGACGCCGAAGCGGCGCAATGCGAGCCGGCGCTCGATCTCCGCCACGGCGGCGGCCTGCTGGGGATTGGCCTCGTGGGGAAGGGCCGCCACGGTCCCGCCGATCGCCAAGCCGTCCGTGTAGGCCTCGCGCTCGACTCTCCGACTTTCCTCCCGCGCGAGGCCGCGCCGGACGAGCGCGGCGGCCGCGGACCGGGCGATTCCCAGGCGGGCGAGCAAAAGCGCTTTTGGCTGCGGCTGGAATTGCTGCGCGAGGAACGCGTACAGCCGGGCCTGTCCCGGCGCGCGCCGCTCCAGGGCGGTCCGCTCCTCGGGCGCGAGAGGCCGCGCGACCGACAGGAGGCATTCGCGTTTCAATGCGGCGCCTCGGCGGACCGGCGACGGAATCATCGTTTCAATGACCTCGTCGAGGCCCGCGCCGTAGTATCCTGCCATCCAGCGCGCAAGCTCCAGCAGGTCGGGCGCGAGCGCGGGGAACGGATACACGACCTCCGCAAGGAGCTTCATCCGCTCGGGTGGGAAGTCGGGAGGCGCGCCCACGGCCCCGATCACCCCAAGCTCGAACTTCGCGCGCACCGGCACGCGCACCAACCGGCCGAGGCCCGCCGCGCCCTCCAGGTGTTCCGGGACGCGGTAGTGCAGGAGCTTGTCGAAGCCGGCCAGCGGGTGGACACCGACGATCATCCTCCGATTGCGCCAGCCCGCTTCGCCGGTTGCAACGTCGCGGTGGTTGACAGGAGGCCGGCGGATGGGGGAGGTTGTCGGCGGTGAGCATTCCGCCGGCCCGCGAAAAATTTCAGAGCTACCTTCAGGAAAAGGGGCTGCGGCCGCCGCCGATTCCTCCCGCGGCGCTCGACGGGCTGTTCTCGTTCCTGAACCACCGGGGCCTGCGGCTCACCAACCAGCGCATGGGCATCTTCGCCGCGGCCTTTTCACAGAAGGAGCACTTCACCGCCGAGCAGCTTCTCGAGCAGGCGCGCGCAATCGACGATTCGGTCTCCCGCGCGACCGTCTATCGAACCCTGCCGATCATGACCGGCAGCGCGGTGCTCCGCGAGGTCGACATCGGCTCTGGCGAAAAGTTCTACCGATCGGCGGTCGGCGGCGGCGCCCAGGTCGCGCAGGTGATCTGCCTCGACTGCGACCGCATCTTCGAAATCAGCGCCCCGTTCATGGAATGGTACGGCACCACGGTCTCCTCCAAGCTCGACCTCACTCCCGTCACCCAGCGGCTGCAGGTGAGCGCGCGCTGCGATGTGCTGCGCCGGACGGGCTCCTGCCCGCGCCGGCCCTGACCCGGATAATTCATGATATTCGACCCAGTCACAAGCGAGGCCGCCGGGCGGCGACGAGCGAAAACTCCCGCGAGGGGTCTCCGCGCCCGCCGTGGCCGCGTTCCGTCATTGGAGCCCGCCCTTCCGATCGAACTTCGGCCACTTTCGCGATAGCTCCGAGCTAGGAACCGATTCCCAGGCGAGATGGCGAAGGAAAAGCAGCACGACCCCGCGTTCGAAATCGGATTTTTCGAGTCGGTCCTCAAGCGCGACGCCCGGTACGCGGATGTGATCGAAATCCTGGGAGGGCTGTACACCAAGACCGGCCGCATCGCCGACGGCCTGCGCATGGACCGCCGCCTTGTCCGGCTGCAGCCGCGCAACGCGACCGCGCGCTACAACCTGGCCTGCAGCCTCGCCCTCTGCCGGCGCAAGACCGAGGCTCTGGGCTCGCTGCGCGAGGCGGTCGAGCTCGGCTACCGCGACTTCGCGTGGATGTCGCAGGACCCCGACCTCGACGTCCTGAAAGGCCATCCCGGTTTTCATTCCCTGCTCGAACAACTCAAACCGCAAAGCTGATGATCCCCCTCGCGTTGACCGCCTTCTTCCTTGGCGCGGCCGTCCTGACGCCGCCTCCGCCCGCCCGGCCCCGCATCAACGGCCCAAGCGTCTTCGGCGTCCGGCCCGGCTCGCCGTTCCTGTACACAATCCCCGCGACCGGCGAGCGCCCGATGAAATTCGGGGCCGAGAACCTGCCCGCCGGTTTGGCGGTCGATCCGGCGAGCGGGCGCATCACCGGCGTGCTGACGGCGCCTGGCGATTACACGGTCGTTCTTCTCGCTAGCAACGCGCGCGGGGAAGCGCGCAAACCCTGGCGAATCGTCTGCGGGGACGCCATCGCGCTCACCCCGCCCATGGGTTGGAACAGTTGGAACTGCTGGGCGGGAAACGTCGACGCCGACAAGGTGCTCCGTGCGGCCCGCGCGATGGTTTCCAGCGGCCTGGCCGAGCATGGGTGGACGTACATCAACATCGACGACACCTGGCAGGGCGCGCGCACCGGGCCGGACCATGCGCTGCAGGGCAACGGGAAATTCCCCGACATGAAGGCGCTCTGCGACGCGATCCACGCGCTCGGCCTCAAGGCCGGCATCTACTCGACTCCGTGGATCACCTCGTACGCGGGCTATCCCGGCGGATCGAGCGACCGGCCGGACGGCGCTTGGTCTAAGGCCCTGGCCGATTCCGGCGGGCATCGGAACGGCCGCTACTCGTTCGCGCTCGCGGACGCGCGCCAATGGGGCGAATGGGGCTTCGATTACCTCAAATACGATTGGTATCCGAACGATATCCTCCATGTGAGAGAGATGTCCGAGGCTCTCCGCCGTTCGGGCCGGGACATCGTGTTCAGCCTGTCGAACGCGGCGCCGTTCGACCACGCGGCGCAATTCGCCCGGCTGGCCAACTGCTGGCGCACGACCGGCGATATCCGAGACCGATGGACGTCGGGCGACGAGCCCTGGGCGT